>JABGPX010000373.1 GCA_018644745.1 Spirochaetales bacterium | reverse complement strand
AATCTATCAACAAAGAAACTCAAAGGCTGGAGCAGTCTCAAGCTGATAGGCCGGACAAGCTAAAACTCTCAGAGGAAGAATTAACAAAAATCGCGACGGACAACATAATCAGCCGCACCGTATTAGTACATGAAGGCCGCTCGAGTTATCCGGATATCCCGGATAAGGACATCGATAAAAAAACGAAAGAGCTGCAGAAACAGTACGGACCAACTGTTAATCTTGAGCCTTTTCGCGAGCAGATAGTCGATGAGATCAGGGTAGATCGGTTAATTAAGGATGCCTACAGTGAGGCGGGATCTCCGACAGATGAGGAATCAAAAAAGCTCTACGATGAGGATCCGGATGCGTGGGCTAAACCCGAGCAAGTTCACTGCAGCCATATAGTTCGTCATATATTCGGCGGAGCGGACGAAGGCCAATCTCTCAAACAAATAATGGAAGCACAACGGCTGCTTGCATCAGGAAAACCGTTTGAAGAGGTAAGTAAGCAGTTCTCCGACCAATTCGGACAAGCCGGTGATCTGGGAACCTTTTCTCGTGGGCATATGGTCGATTCATTCGAGAATGTGGTATTCAGAATGAAACCCGGCGAAATCAGCGAGGTATTCAGGACTGAGTTCGGCTACCACATTGTACTGCTCCACGAAAAAATATCTGCACGTGAACGCAGCTATTCAGATGCGCGAAAGGATATTTTTGAGGCTCTGCGAACAGAGAAGAGAGACAAGGCTGTCGAGAAACTTGTCACAAACCTGATAGAGGCCGCGGAAATCGAATGTGACGGCGAGGCCGCGACATAACCTAGCAGGACTCTACTTATTCCAGCTCTCCGGCCACTTGTCGCGGACGACGGTTTCACCGATCGGCTTACGGATGCGGTCAGAATTCTCACCCGTTAGATGTTTTTCGTTCAGGGTAGATGGGTCTCCCGGATAGCCGAATACAACGACAGCAAGGGCAATCACGTCGTCCGGTATTCCAAGTACCTCTTTCATCGCTGAAGGTTCAAAACCCGCAATCGGGTGGGTGTGAAGCCCTTCCTTTACGCCCTGCAGCATCATATTTGACACTGCCATCCCGGTGTCAAAATACGCGTAATCCCGCCCCTCGGGACGCTCGCAATCATAATCCAATTTCGTGCAGACAACGACGATAAACGGTGCAGGGTTCACCCAATAATTGCGTTCCGAAACGGCTCCTTTTACTGACGTGAGCAATGGCTCATCGCTTACCGCAAGGAACCGCCAGGGCTGCATGTTCGCACACGACGGCGCATAGGTAGCAGCGGTAATAATACGGTCAATTGAATCAGCCGGGATTTTTCTACCGTCGAGAGCCCGGTATGCCCTTCTTTTCTCTATTTCTTTCAATAGTCCATTCATCGGCACAAGATACAGCTTCGAAGGATAACAGACAAACCTATACCAGCGCATAGTTGAATTATGGGGTGTATCCTGATACAAACAGATATATCGGCCCGATTATCAGGAATCGGACCACCAAGCTGGAGCCCCAATGCACCTAGTATGTCTCGATCTGGAAGGAGTACTTGTTCCCGAGATTTGGATCGCCTTCTCGAAAGCCGCCGGCATAGAAGAATTGGCCGTAACAACAAGGGATATCCCGGATTACCACAAACTTATGAAGCATCGCCTCGCCCACCTTGCTTTTCATAAAATAACCCTGCCTGATATTCAGAAAGTGATTGCCGATCTAGATCCGCTTGAGGGCGCCGCGGAGCTGCTCGACAAACTCAGAAACATTACTCAGGTAATAATCCTCTCCGATACCTTTACTCAGTTTGCCGGCCCCCTCATGAAAAAGCTGGGATGGCCGACTCTTTTTTGCAATACTCTTATAATCAATGAATCCGGGGCGGTATCAGATTACCAGCTGAGGATAAAAGACGGCAAAAAAGCGTCTGTGGAAGCATTCACCTCTGTTGGATATAAAGTAATCGCTGCAGGCGATTCTTATAACGACATAAGCATGCTGAAAGCAGCCGACGCGGGTTTTTTGTTCAGACCTCCACTGAAAATCGCGGAGGAGTTCCCTGAATTCCCATCTATAGACAATCATATCGACCTTTACAACAAAATCACCGAGTATCTGGAATCCTAGCAGCAATACCAGCTATACTAAGGCTATGCTTAGGATTGTGAGACAAAGTAGTCTACTACTCATATTTCTCCTTATATTATCCGCGTGTACGGAAAACAAGTCCCCCTCTCCTGAAGATCTATCGGTTCAAATTAGATCAATCCTCGAGCTTCCTACCTTTGAACATATTTATAGAGATATCGTTTACATCGACAAGGAGAGGATGTTCCTGATCTTCAAAACCTCACAGACAGAGGTACTGTTTGCGGTTGATGTCCGAATTCAAGCTGGTCTCGATCTGCGGGAAGGCTTTCTGATTACCAGGGAAGATGACACACTTACGGTGTATCTTCCGCGTGCCAAAATCCTTCTTGCCGATGCGGACGAAGAAACAATCGAACAGTATTTTCTAAAGGAAATTCGAAGCAGCATCTCCCGCCTGGACTACTACGACGAAATCAACCGAAAGAAGCTCGAGCTGATCGATGATGCGGTGGAGCGGGGCATCTTGGAAAAAGCCTACGAGAACGCAAAACTTCTTGTGAGTAATTTTCTAAAAATGGCCGGATATGAAGAAGTAATATTCGCCGATGCGGAGGATATACCTTCATGAAGCGGATGA
>JABGPX010000840.1 GCA_018644745.1 Spirochaetales bacterium | reverse complement strand
ATTTGAGAAAGCCCGGGGTGACAACCTGGCTTTTGCTGCCGATGTGGATCCTGAAAGTGAAGGGCAGCAACGCCTCGACCGTCTCGCGAAAGTCGTCCGCCAACGATCGAATATATCTGTCCGAACAGCAAACCTTTCCGACTGGGACAATGAGATCGACCGCATTCACAACCTGCTGGTCAAATCCCTTGCCCATCTCGAAGGATCGATACCCTGGAGGAGAGATGTACTCGAGGAGTCTCTGCAGCCTTTCAAAAAAATAGCCGATCCGGATCTGATTCTTTTCGCGGAAGCCGACGGTGAGACCATCGGCTGGTTTCCTGGAATTAGAAACCTGAACGAAGTGCTCATCAAGGTAAATGGCCTCCGCTATCCCTGGAATTATCTTACGCTCCTCACCGGTTTGAGGCGCCAGACTGATTGTCTCTCTGTTAAAAGCCTTCTTGTTCTCCCGGAGTACTGGAATCATGGCGTTGGTATTTTGTTGTTCGATGAGCTGGCAAAACGCGCTCATGCAAAGGGATATAAGTGGGTCGACCTTTCCCTTACCGGCGAAGACAATCCGCAGACTCCTTATATCGCTGGAAAAATAGGAGCCCGGATCTACAAGCGATACAGAATTTATAGAAAAACGCTGTAGCCGGTACCGCGTATTGAGTAATAATACCGCTTCTATTTGCCGAAAGCCGCCAACCGGGCTTATCTTTCAAGAAGGCATCTCGAAAAACTGCTACTTTGACTTCCAGCATATACGAAAAACCACGATTTTATACGGGTTCGCTATCAGTCAGATTCACAGAATGTGGGTGTTTCGATATGCTCTATATATCAAATCGAAAGCGAGGCATTGTTTATATGGAAAAAAGAACGCTCGGAAAAACCGGATTGGAAGTTACGGTGCTCGGACACGGAGCGATGGAAATCCGCGGGCCAAGAATATGGAACGGCAGACCGGTAACCGATGGGGAAGCCGAAACAATACTCAACGCGGTTCTCGACAAAGGCATAAATTTTATCGATACAGCCTACGATTACGGGCTGAGCGAGCAATATATCGGTAAATACATTAGCGGGCGTCGAAGCGAGTATTATTTGGCAACAAAGTGCGGCTGCCATCTTGTAAATGCGGGTGATCACGATGATACCCCTCATATCTGGACGCGGGATAATCTGATGCATAACATCGAAACATCTCTCAGTCGGATGAAGACCGACTATGTTGATATCTGGCAGCTTCACAATCCATCTGTTGAGCAAGTCGGGGAGGAGGATCTCCTCAAAGTTATGGAGGACGTAAAAAAGTCCGGGAAGGTTCGACATATATCGATTTCCTCAACCTCTCCTCATATTAGCACCTATATAAAATGGAATAAGTTCGATTCCTTTCAAATACCCTACTCGGGTCTTCAAAGGCAGCACGAGAATGTCATTGCAGACGCGGCGGCATCCGGTGCCGGGGTAATTATTCGCGGCGGTGTGGCACGAGGCGAGCCGGGCGAGGGACTCGGTGCGGATGAAGGCTGGAACCTTTGGAAAAAAGCGGGTCTTGATGCGCTGCTTGATGAAGGAGAAACTCCCACATCATTTCTGCTGAGGTATACGATTTCCCATCCGGGAATGCACACCACTATTGTGGGAACCAAAAATCCGAATCATCTCGATGATAATCTGCGGGCGATAGAAGCGGGTAAACTTTCCGATGAGGTATATGAAAAAGCGAAAAAGAAACTCAGCGCCGCAGGGGAGAATCCCGAGTAACCCGGCAAAGTAACACGGCTCGCCCACTTTACCGGTAGCTGATATACTGCTTCGTGGCAAATGAAGCAACGGGTAAACAGACTGCTAAAAATCTCTACGTACTCACTCTGGGGCGCCCTTGCCGCCGGAGTAGTATTGCTCATGTTTTCCAGCCGTAACGCTCTTCTGGCAATGTTCACAGGTTATGCTGAAAGAGGATTTCATGAAAGAATGAATGTGGGAGCAATCGACAAATTTTTTGTCATCGCCGCGGGAATAGCGGCCCTGAGCGCTATAGTTTTCCTTGAATATATACTATCAAAAAGTAAGTCCTGGAATGCTCTGTTTCAGCGATTTATGTTGTGGTTCGGAATTGAAGCGGGTTTACTTGCGGTAAATACCGGGGTCATTCAAATCAGCAGCCGGCTGTTTCTGTCTTCCGGGGCATCAGCGCTTGCTCTTTTTCTGCCGGTAACCATTGCGGCTTTTGCCTTCACCGGTTTCTTTTTATTAAAAACTCGGGTAGGCGCGGAATAGTCCTTTCACTCTTCGGCATTGCTCTCCCGCCCTGTTTGCCATAAGCTCATTATTAATTATGAAAACAGCAGGGAAAGATATTCTTTATTTTGAAATCGGAATAGAAAATGCGCCAACGATGTCAGTAAACCCGGGCGAAGAGTTCGCGGTAGAAACTCAGATGAATCGCGGGCCCTGGATAGAGAGTCATCCAAATCGGATAGAGCTCGAGAAGAAGCTGGTCGGCGGGAATCCTTCGAGCGGCTGTATCTATATCAACGGCGCGGTGCCGGGCCAGATGCTTTCAGTAGCTGTCAATCAGATCGATCCCGGTCCTATCGGGTATACCAAGGTTTCCAACGGTTCCGGAGCAATGCCGGGCTGGCTGGGTTCGAGCACTATCGGCGAGCACTCTAAAATCGTCGAGATTCGAGATAGAAAAATAATCTGGAGCGATTCACTATCTCTCGATGTACGCCC
>JABGPX010000920.1 GCA_018644745.1 Spirochaetales bacterium | reverse complement strand
CCGGGACAGTTTTGATGAATGGATTTTTCTCTACAATTCGATAGATGCCGCCGGTTTCACCGATCTCTCGGCGGCACTTTCAGATAACGACGTAAGTGCTCTCCTTTCCAACCTTCCTACGAGCAGGAAAATTATTATCCTCGATGCGTGCAACTCGGGTGGATTTATCGGCAGCCAGTTAGAAATAGACGTTATACCTCAGGATACATATATCAGCGCGACTGATGACGGATCATTGATACGGGAGGGTTTTTTCGACGCGATATCCCGATATGTAACCGTGCCGGGAGGAACCAAATCTGATCTGCCCTCGATTGACGCCCTGGTAATAACGGCCGCGGGAGAGGCAGAAGAATCCTATGAAGCATCGCTATACGGGCACGGCGTATTTACTTACCATCTGCTAAACGCCCAGACCTACGGCGACAGCAATGATGACGGTTTCATAACGGTAGGCGAGTGTTTCGGCTACACCGAGGCTATGATTGCCGGCTGGTGGGACAATCCGATTTACTCATTTACTCCGAGAATCTCCGGCGGACCGGTAGATTTTGTTTTATTCGAATCCAACTAAATTCACTTGGACATGTCTTTCAGGCTTTCAATCTCGTCGCGGACGACGGCAGCTTGTTCAAATTCCAGGTCTTTCGCAAGTTCAAGCATCTCCCGCTCCAATGCCCTGATAAGCTTGCTTCGCTGGTCCGGAACGAGGATATTGAAGCTCTTTTTGAGAAGATCGATCGATATTTGCTCGGTTTTCTTTTTCTCGTCTTTTCTGCGTATCAGAATATCCTGAATAGCTTTCTTAATCGTTTGAGGTGTAATTCCGTGCTCGGCGTTATATACCTCCTGGATGTTTCTTCGGCGCCGGGTTTCGTCAATGGCCACTTTCATCGCATCAGACATCTTATCCGCATACATAATCACCGTGCCATTCACATTCCTCGCCGCTCTACCGGTTGTCTGGATAAGTGAAGTGGCGGATCTAAGGAATCCGATTTTATCGGCATCGAGGATTGCGATGAGCGAAACTTCAGGAAGATCGAGGCCTTCCCTGAGCAGATTGATACCAACCAGCACATCGAATGTTCCGGTTCTCAGATCTCTGAGTATCTCAACCCGCTCAAAGGTTTCTATCTCCGAGTGAAGATACCGCACCTTTAAGCCCAGCCCCGATAGATAATCCGAAAGATCCTCTGACATCTTTTTGGTCAGGGTAGTTACGAGAGTACGCTCTCCAGCTTCGATACGGGCCTTGATTTCCGTGTAGAGATCTTCGATCTGTCCTTTGCTGGGCCGTACAACCACAATCGGATCGAGCAGGCCGGTCGGTCGGATTATCTGCTCGACCACCTGGCGCGAACGCTCTATTTCGTGCTGTCTGGGAGTTGCACTCACATACACAGTCTTACTCATCATCTTCTCGAACTCGCCATAGTAGAGCGGTCTGTTATCGAGGGCCGACGGCAGCCGAAAGCCATGATTAACCAGATTCAATTTTCTCGACCGGTCTCCTTCATACATCCCGCCTATCTGAGGAACCGTTACATGGGATTCGTCAATGAACAGCAGAAAGTCATCGGGAAAATAATCAATAAGAACCGCCGGCCGCTCTCCGGCCTTCCGACCGCTCAACTGACGTGAATAATTTTCGATACCCGGGCAATAACCGAGTTCTTCCATCATCTCGAGATCATACTCGGTTCGAGTCTTCAGCCGCTGGGCTTCAACAAGCCTGTTCTGAGCCTGCAGCTCCTCATGGCGTTCGTACAATTCAGCTCGAATACTTTCCAGAGCCTTGTGAATCTGATCCTCCGGCAGCACGAAATGCTTTGCAGGATGAATGGTAACGCTATCTACTTCTTGAAGAGTATCCCCTGTGAGAGGGTGGATCCTTCTAATGCGATCGATTTGATCCCATGAAAACTCGACTCGATATGCTTCGGTAAGATAGGCGGGATAGATCTCGAGAACATCACCTTTTATACGAAATTTTCCACGCTCAAGAATCGCATCATTCCTGTCATATTGGAGAGTTACCAGGGCCTTTCCGGAGTCTTGTATATCCTTATATTCGCCGGCGGTAAACGGCACGCTCATATCCTTGAAGCTATCGGGATTGCCGAGACCATAGATACAGGAAACTGTCGAGACAACGATTACATCAGACCGTTCGACCAGAGCAGATGTCGCCGCAAGGCGAAGCCGATCGATCTCGTCATTGATAGATGAATCTTTCTCAATGTAAAGGTCTTTCGACGGGACATATGCTTCAGGCTGATAATAGTCGTAGTAGGAAACAAAGTATTCCACCGCGTTCTCAGGGAAGAAATCTTTGAATTCCCGATACAATTGAGCGGCCAGCGTCTTGTTGTGGGAAATTATCAACGTCGGTTTTTGGATATTCTCGATAATTTTGGCCATCGAGAAGGTCTTACCCGATCCGGTAACTCCCTTGAGGGTCTGTTCGGCATAGCCTTTTTTAAGACCTTCGGTGAGCGTATTTATCGCGTTCGCCTGGTCGCCTGCCGGATTGAACTCGGACTCTACCTTAAATTCCTTCATGGGGCCTCACTCGGTTGTACTCCTGTTACTCCCAGGTCATATTATCCGGGCGTTCGGATAGTTCCAAGGTGAATGTCCGCTCCTTATCTCCCCGAATTGCGATGACTTCCACGGTGTCACCGGGCTTGGAGGATTCAAGGGCGCCAAAAAAGTCGGATAACGACTCAAT
>JABGPX010000984.1 GCA_018644745.1 Spirochaetales bacterium | reverse complement strand
AGATTATTCGCTCGATTGAAATCATCCTCATCAAGCTCATCAAAGGATTTGCCGGCATTCGCGAATGTGGCGTTTACCAGCGCGTGGAGGTTTCCAAACTTATCGATAATTATCTTTACAGTCGAATCTACCGCTTGCTGGTCGGTTACATCAAGATGAACGCAAAGCAATTCGCCGTCGGGAAAGGCAGAACCTAGTTCCGCTTGTGCTTCATCGATCAGATCTCGATTGATATCCCCAATTACAACCCGAGCACCTTGCTCAAGAAAACCCTTTGATACAGGCAAACCGAGATATCCGGCACCGCCGGCGATAAATACTGTCTTACCATCCAAAGAAAACATAGTTCTATTCCTCTAAGTTTTAGTTTGCGGATTGCATGGCACCATGATTATCGTATAGGGTCAAACGTTGAATAACAATATAAGCATTAGAAAAAAGCCGTAATTATGGTATTCGATAAAAACAAAAGCCTTCTCTACCTTATAGCTTTGCTCAATGACGCGGCAGTAACCCTGATCGTGTTCTTTGTTACCCGTTATATGGCAGAAAACGGAGCGGGAATAGTGAGGCTCGGGTTAGCAGGAGGAACCTTTGCTCTTTCGTTTGGTCTTTCCAGCATCATATTCGGGAGAGCATCTGATACATTCGGAAGGAAAAAAATGATGATTGCCGGCATCGCCCTGGTCTTAACCGGCACCATAGGCTGTCTGCTCGTCGAACCGACAAAGAGTTTATTCTTTCTTTTCTATGTCTTTATAGGTGTCTCACCCGGCCTTATCTATCCGTCTCTTATCGCATGGCTTGGCCAAAACGGGGGAAAAGACGTGGGCACGTCCATCTCCGCGAGAATGCTGATCTTCAGCCTCTCTTGGAACGTCGGCGTAATGGCCGGAATGTATTCAGGCGGCCGTTTATACAAGTTAGCAAAAGAAGGCCCTCTTATCGCGGCAATCATCTTCCTCGGTATAAACTGCGTACTCATCCTTCTGTGCAGAGAAGAGAAGAATGTTCCTGGTGAAGAAAAAACCTCTGCTCCAGCGGCGCTTTCGGAGACCGCGAAAGTTGATTCGACGCAGACAATCCTCTACATGCGTCTTGCAAGGCTTGCTGCCTTTGGCAGCGCGAGCTGCATGAGCACCATTCTCTATTTGTTTCCCCAGGTAGCTGTAGAAATCGGGCTGCCTCCTGATGAGCACGGCACTATCATCGCATTGATGAGAGGAACCGTCATCATTGCCATGCTGATTATGCATTTCTACCCTTTCTGGAAATATAACTTGAAGGTTTTACTCACGATCGAGACTGCGGGAATCGCCGGCCTGTTGCTTGTATTTTTTTCAAACTCCGTGGGTGTAATGGTAATCGGGATGCTTCTCGTGGGTTTTCTCAACGGTTTCGGCCACTTTGGCGGTCTGTACTACAGTAACAGCGAACAAAGCTCCTCCCGCAAAGGCCGCGACAGCGGGCTTCACCAGGGCGCCCTCGGAATAGGCATCGCTGCCGGATCGGTACTCGGCGGCCTAATCGGCAGCTTTTTCGGAGCCCAATATCCGTTTCTCCTTTCGGCGATTATCCTCATTGTGCTGATTTTTATTCAGGCAAGGCTTGCTTTCGTCGGGCATAAGACCAGAACATTAGAGCGGACATAATTCCCAGAACCGCTACCAGCATCATCATGAGTACATCGAATCCTTTTACTCGTATGATCCAACCGGAGAGCATCGGGCCAAACACCAAACCGAGAGCGCCGATTCCAATAAGAGTAGATGTAAACCGTGCCTGCCTTGAATACTCACCGGCGATGGAGACAATGCCGGGCCAGATGGGGCCGGCGGCAAGCCCAAGAAACAGTACTACAACCGTGCCGGATATTGCACTTCCCATAATTAACATTCCCGCGGTGAGCAGAGTAAAAGCGAGACATGATGAAAGCACGATGAGCCACTTGGGTACCCTATCCGCGAGAGCAACCACCCCAAGCCGGCCTACGATGAGGCCAAACCAATACACTGAAAGCCTGATAGCCGCAGACGCAGGCGCAAGTGAGTAGGTCTCTTCGAATAGAGCAGGCAGCCAGACCACGAAAATCCCTTCGACAAATACATAGAGGAATATGGCAGCGGAAAGCGGGAGAAACAGCGGGGAGCGAAGAAGGCCCGGAGCGTTCTCGTTTATATCCTGATGATAGTGATCTTCATATTTTTCCCTCAAAGCACCATTCGGAAGAAGCAGCCGGAATAAACCCGCGATGAGAACGATGAAGCCCGCAAGGATTACAAACGCAAGATTCCATGGAAGCTCGAGATGCAGCACCAGCGCCACTACCTGGGGAGCCGCAATGGCACCAATACAGTAGAAGGCCTGAGAGAGATTGATCAGCCTGCTAGAGCCGGGCTTTTCCAAAACTGATATGAGCACTGTGCTTCCTGGTTCGACGAATCCGCAGGCGAATCCGAGAAAGGCGGCCCATACATAGAAGAAAAAGAATCGGCGTATGATAATGATAGAAACAAGAACAAGACCCATTCCCAGAATTCCCCAGAAGACCGCGCCGGCCATGCCGTTTCTCAGTCTCTTGGCGGCAAAAGTCAGCAGGTAAGCGGCAACGGCAAACGCGGCGAATTGGACGGAAAAGATCCCCCCGAAGGCTTCAAAAGCAAATCCCGAGTCGGATGAAATAGATGTGATGAGCGGGGGAACGGTATTTACCGCGGCGGCAAAGGCGGTAAGGGCGAGCAG
>JABGPX010000976.1 GCA_018644745.1 Spirochaetales bacterium | reverse complement strand
TCACGAGGTCATCCACTTCGTCATCGGTATTTATATAATGTTCAAGATTCTTCAAGAGCTTATTTATTGAATCCTCGTTGTCGGGCGGCGTATACACAACTTCACCGGCAACATCATTTGTCAACCTGGTTCCGGTCAGTTTCCGAATTCCAGCGGTATTTCCCTCAAGTTTCGCCTGAATGCCTTTGATTATATTTGCCGTCAATAATCCATTCTTTTGCATTTCAGAATAGCCGACCCACATAGCTGAACGATAGTTGAGCACCTCTTTCGTCGGCGGATCTGCTATTTTTTGTTTACTTATCAAAGCTTTGTATAGTTCGTCCTGCGTGGTTACAATGTTTTCAATTTCAGAACTGGCAGTTGCTTCTTTCAGAATTATAGAATCTAGCAGGATTGATTCATTCGGTAAAACCGAGCAGTATCCCTTCAAGCGCGCTAATTCTCTGTTTGCTTTTATAGCATAATTTAAGACTCTTTTTGAGTCGATTTCTATATTGGGTGGAAGAAGCGGTAAGTCATTGTTCGGTTTTTCAAGATTCACATCATGTGCATTATAACACAATTCTTGCCCATGACAAGTGCCTCATGTGCACGGCGTGCGCATAACAACGCGCATCACCATCGTAGGAGCACAACGACTGCTTCCGCCTTCAGAACGTCTTCAATATCCCAAAGCGCTCCGTCCGGTCTTCCGCTTAACGATCAGATTTCAGGGTTTTGCCGTGTAAGGCGACAGGACGCTCGATCTTCCAATATTTGCTTCCGGTGGGGGTCCTGCCCATGTATCCGCGATCAATCAATTCCCGGCGGAGAAGAAAGAAATCGCCAAACGTATGTCGATCTGAGATAATGGAATTGACTTCTTTCTCAGTGTAGTCCCGAACATCTCAAAAGAGGTGGAGATGTAGGAGAGAACCAGTTCCTTTGCCGTCTGCTTCTTCGGCCAAATCTTTACGAGCCCAATTGCGGGCTCTGCGAGGATGGAAATCAACTTCTCGTAATGGCCAAACTGTTTATTTCATCTCTTCTGGGGGCTTGCATTGTTAGTTTTGCTGACCTAAAATATAGCAAGGGCATAGAGGTGTCCACCGTGCCTGCGGAAAGGGTTGAGCCCGCCTTGTAGTCGAGCTGGAATGGCAGGACGTAGTTTTTTCACACCGCACGTGCAGGCAGGCGGAGAGAAGTGAAAGGATTATCGTATGTCAGACGAACTACCCGTAAATCCCAACATCGAACAGCTAAAGAAACAGGCAAAGGACCTCCTGCGCGGCTTCGCGAGGAAAGATCCGTCGGTCATCGACCGGTTCAGGAGCATCCGGAGGTATGCATCCTTGTCCGAAAAAGATCTTTTCAGGTCACCTGTCAAACTCAATGACGCACAATACGCTGTTGCTCTGCACTATGGATTCAAAAGCTGGCGGCATCTATCCGATCACTGCATCCAAAAACACAAGGAGACGGCAATGAACAGGACGGCCATAACGGAGTTTAACGAACTCAAAGACCTACCGCACAGAGCGATTCAGCGGATTCTTCGCCAAATCGATACTTTTGATCTTGCCCGTGCACTCATGGGTGCCGACAAAGGAACTCGTGAGAAGATCTTCGCGAATATGTCTACTCGCGCGGTTGAGATGATTGAAGAGGAGATATCGAGCCTGGAAGGCGTCGAAAAAAGTATAATTAAAGCGGGAATGGCCAAGGTGATACTAGTGTATCAAAAATTAGTAAACAGCGGCGATATATCCGACCGCAGGGCCGGGCCGAACGATGAAGTGACCCGAGGCGAGCCGGTCAAGATTATTAGCGACGCGGATTCGGGCGACTTCACTATCGAGGACCTCAAGAAGTTATTTTCTGAAATATCGATAAAAGCAAAGTCACACGGGCTTTTATCGCTCGAATCTGACGCACAGAAGATCGACGATCCCATAATCAAGAAGGGACTTGAGCTCGTTATTGACGGTACGGATCCAGAAATCGTCGAGTCGATCCTACACAATATGCTTGAGAGGGATCTCCGGTTCATTCAAACAAAATATAGTGCGGTTATCGAAGCGGTGCTGGGAGTCCAGGAAGGCAACGCTCCGCAGATACTACTAGAGAAGATGGAGGCGCGGCTCCCGTGATATTTGGAGGAAAATTCTGATTGCGTACCTTACCGGATGATGTTTTGCAGTTTCGCCATTTCCTCTGAAGTAAACGCCCGCATTGTCTGGCTCTGCGATTCTCCCGCACTCGCGGCCTGTCTCGCCCCCCAAATAGCGGCAGCGGCACTTATCGCATCAGGGGCCTCAATATATATTTGGTAATTTATATAAAGGATTCATTAATAGCAAGTAAATCGCTCGTTCGCCTATCGGTGAGTTATTCCTCTCCGGAAAATCTTGGAATATACTTGTCGGTCCCGAGTCTGGCCACCCGCCATTGGCCCTTTTCTGAGTTATATTGTCATGAATGTTGAAAAACCGAAGGAAAAACCCTATTATTGTGGCAGAAATGATAGAAGTATACCAAAAAGGCCGTTTGTGGTGGGTGCTGCTTGTTACTGGCCTGCTTTTCATTGGTTCCACATTCAGTGGCTTTTTCGATCCAACCGAGGAGACTAGGAATACATATAACTATATAGAACTGTTTGCAGAGACACCGACACCCGACACGATCCAGACTTGGATAAACATGTTTCTCGGGCTGTTCGGGATACTGTCCATACTCGTTCTTGAATACGCCTTCTCAGCCG
>JABGPX010000632.1 GCA_018644745.1 Spirochaetales bacterium | reverse complement strand
GAGGTCGAGCCTTTCAGTAGAATTCAATGTACTGTGGATTTGCTTCCGCAGGATATCCTTGGTTATACCAGAATCGACACTACTTCGAGCGATCTGATTTTTACCAGAGGTCCTATTTTCGCTCATTTTGTGCTGTGCGACGAAATAAACCTGCTTACCCCAAAGACCCAAGGCTCATTTTTTCAGGCCATGGAAGAACAAACCGTTACCATAGAGGGAAAGACATATCACCTCGAAGATCCGTTTTTTATCATTACTACAATGAATCTGAAGGGTGCGCACCTCTTTCCTCTTCCAGCACCACAGCTCGACAGATTCATGATACAGCTGTCTATGGGTTATCCAAATCCGGACGATGAAGAGGCAATAGTCAAACAACACGGCAGAGACGACGGATGGCAGAGTTTTAAGCCGGTAGTTCAGGCTTCAGAGATAATAGAATGGCAGCAGCTGGTCGATCAGGTTACTATTCACGATGAAATTGTTCACTATATAGTTAACTGCGTCCGGCGAACCCGCACCCATCCGGAAGTGCAAACCGGCGGAAGCCCTAGAACAGGAGTTAAGGTGTCACGGCTCGTCCGCGCACTTGCCCTTGTGCGGGGCATAGACTTTGTTACGATTGATATGGTGAAAGAAGTTTTTGCATCCGCGGTCGCTCACAGGCTTATTATGCGAGATCCGGACATGTCCCCGTCTTCCGTAATTGAAAGCATTCTCGACACCGTTCCGGTGGAACCCAAAAGGTGAAAAGCCCGCCGCTTTCACCTTTTATAAACCGATTGAAATCAGCAGTACCGTATTACCCGTTTACCATACCCGGGTCGATACTCTTCTTCTTCTCCCTTTTTCTCCTTGGGACCTCCCTTCCTTCGGGCAATTCATACACTTTCATTCTGTCAGTGCTGATTTTGGTCACCATCGGTGGGCTTGGGATTACCGCGCGGATTCAGGCTATTGGACTCATGAAAATAAAGACCGACTGGGATACCTCTGCACCTGTTTACGCGAGGATGAGTACTGCCAATCATCGAATTACTACTGCCGGATACAAAGCACTGCCATTTTTCCGGATTCATTTCATCCTGAGCGGCTTCCTTCAGGCGGGGCGAGGTGCAAGACTGCGCTATCACCGGGAGACGACGAGCCCTGATGACGAGAATTTTAATATACCTTTGCATTTCCCGGTATCCGGAGTTTTTCACGGAATAGGCCGGCTTGCTGTGAAAGACATATTCGGTCTCGCCCGGGCAGCGCTTCCAGAAATTATGGAACGAAGCATTGTTATCCGCCCGGCCCTCATTACCGACAGAGACGCTCCCAGAGTAGAGGCTCAAAAGGGTGATGAAAATAAGAGCCGGATGAAAAGTTCCGATATCGAACGATATTTCATGAGAGAATATATCCCGGGCGACCGTCATCGTGATATCAATTGGAAAGCATCGAGCAGATTTTCTGAACTATTTACACGCATATCGCCGGTAACCCAGGAAAAAACAAAGATTATTACGATTCATTTTAGACCATATACATCGATGGCCCGCGACTCCCTCAGGTCGGTGTTTTATCTTGATCAATGTAAAAGCGCCCTGCTCTATTTCCTCCGCTCGATTAAGAAAGAACACAACGACTATCAGTTCGACGTGTATGTAGGAAATGATCTGCGCGAACTGGAAAATGACGAAGATATTGAAAATTTCGGAACTGAAATTTCATCAATACATTTTCGCAATCCCCGTGGTGAGCAAATTACCGATCCCGCAGACCTCCACCATAGTGATACTTTCGTTTTTACCACCGTTTATGACACAGGTCTTGCCGCGTACGCCGCTAACAGCCTGCCTGGTTCTCAAGCAAGAATCTACCGTGTCGCGATACCATCCAAAGGTAAAGATCAACCAAGAGCTCCCCGCAGGTCATTGATTTCCGGAAGCATTAATCCAATACCCGAAGGACGCGGCAGCGGCTGGCTATTACGAAAGGACCCGTTGAAATCTAACCCAGGAATTGGAGCATCAGATGGTATATATCTCGAAGACGATCCGCTGGAGGTGAGAATTGTCTAATCGCCGACTTCTCGTCCTCTTTTATACAAGACTACTCATTTATGCCGCGGCAATAGGGATACCAGTATTTCATCCGGCAGTGGTTGTCTCTTTTGATTCGCAGGTAAGCTGGTTATGGTTTTTACTCGTGCCGCTTCAGATGCATCTGGCCTTCTATCTATCCCCACCGCGTTTCGGGAGACGACTAAGGTTAGGTTCTTCAATTGGGGTGATGGCGCTATCTTTGCTCATTTTCACCGGGATAACCGGCAATGTCGGCCTCTTTCTCCTGGTACAAGCCGGTGCTTTTTTGACTACAACGCTGGTATTCAAAAACCGAGGATATTTGCGCCCGTTTGTATTTCTGGAAATCCCTCTGCTTGTATGGCTTTTTATCAAGCTCCTTGGTTTTTCCAGGGCATCCGAGGAGTTTGCAGCGGCTAGTTCGGGAGTAACACAGATAATTCTTGCAATGGCTATTGGCGCGGTGCTTCTCCACGGTTTTGTGATCTACCTCTCGGTATACGGGGAAGGGCTTGGCAAACGCAGCGCACGGGAGCTCGCGCTTTTCCTCACAATTGCCGCTGTCATAGGCGTCGCCGCCGCCTTGTTTCTGCCGCCGGATTTTGTGAATCATTCAATAAGCCTAAACGACCTTCGCAATCCGCCGGACCCGGACTTTATACCCCTCGACGAGTC
>JABGPX010000974.1 GCA_018644745.1 Spirochaetales bacterium | reverse complement strand
CAATACTAATTCATGCCAATGGATCAAAATGAGAATTCCTGCAAGCCGTAGCAAAGGCCGGGATTCTTCGGATATAATAATCTATGAGCGTTTGTTTTTCATGTGGTACCAGCCTGCCGGCTGAAAAAGCTTTCCGGTCTTCCCTTTGCCCCGGGTGCGGGAAAGGGATTCGAGCCTGCTTTAACTGTAAGTTTTATCTTCAAGGCGCCCATTGGGATTGCCGAGAAACGATTTCAGAGCTTGTGCGGGATAAGGATATAGTAAACTTTTGCGATTTTTTTTCACTCAACGAAAAAACTTCGATAGAGCGGGGCGATACCGGGAAGTCGGATAGCGCACGATCGGCTTTTAGCAGCCTTTTTGATGACTAAGCTTTTGATATAAGCAACCAGTGAGATAGCTATGGACGCTGCCTGCAGGCCAATAATATTTATCGATTCAGGAATCGGCGGACTTCCCTATTTGGAGCAGACCAGGAAAACACTGCCGAAGGAAAATTATATCTATGTCGCCGACACCACTGCTTTTCCTTACGGAGAGAAATCTCAAGAGGACTTGAAAAAGATTGTAGTGGAAAGAGTCTCAATTCTCATCGAGCGTTTTTTACCTAAGACGCTTGTAGTTGCCTGTAATACCGCATCAGTCGTTGCTTTATCGACTCTTCGCTCTCATTTTGATATTCCCTTCGTTGGTGTTGTCCCCGCCGTTAAACCTGCCGCGGCAAGTTCTCAGAAGGGTAGAATTGGACTGCTCGCGACAAATGGAACTGTCTCAGATAGTTATACGGATAAACTCATCAAAGATTTCGCCTCTTCATGCGTCGTTACGCGAATAGGAAACGCCGGAATAGTTGATTTTGTGGAGCATCGGTTTATTGATTCAACAGAGCAGGAGCGGGCCGCGGCGTTGGCTCCGGTTGTCACCCTTATGAAGAGTTCGGACATAGATACGTTAGTAATAGGGTGTACCCATTTTATCTTCATCGAAGAAGAGCTCTCACGCCAGCTGAACGGTGCGGTAAAGATCATAGATTCAAGAGATGGTGTCTGTCGCCAAATTGTCCGAAAGGTTCAAAAAGAGGGAGTTAGCGGCTGCAATGAGAACAAGGCGCGGTTCTATATCACTGGAAAAGCTAACTCTATGCGGTACAGCAAAATCTCGTCTCAATTCGATATGACTTTTGCCGGCTCACTGGATCTCTGAAATGGGAATGGTAATCCATGGAATAAACAATATTTTTACTGTTTTCAAAGACGGTGAAACCCTGGAATGCGTTATTAAAGGCAAGATCCTGAAAGATACCGGCAAAGTCTATGCTCCTCTAGCGCCGGGAGATATGGTTGACTTAGACAGGTCAGAAAATGGCATTTCCAGGATCACGGCGCGGAGGGAACGTTCCTCCGAGTTCTGCAGATGGAACAAAAAGAGAAAAGCGCCGCAAACCATAGCGGCGAACGTAGATCAGGTAATATGTGTGTGCTCCGCCGATTCACCGCCGTTTCGACCTCGCTTTATCGATAGAATTCATGTTACGAGCGAGATAGAGCGAATCCCTTTTTTGGTGGTTATTAATAAGATTGATAAGGGCATTCCCAAAGACATGGAAGAGCGGCTCGCGGTGTATGAAAGTACCGGCTGCGCAGTTGTACGGTGTTCGGCCAAAGAAGAAAAAAAAATAGATGAATTGGAGGCCGCGATAGCAGGTAAGCGAAGTGTCTTCTGCGGCCAGTCGGGAGTAGGAAAATCCTCATTGCTAAATCTTCTTATTCCTGGCATTGATCGTAAAATTGGAAGTATCTCGGCTAAATATAATAGGGGCAAGCATACGACACGATTCGGAACTCTGGTTTTTCACCCTTCGGGGGGATGGATAGTGGATACGCCGGGTATAAGAGAATTTGAAATCGTGGATATCGAACCGACGGAGCTTTCATTCTTTTTTCCGGAAATGGTGTCTTTTAGGGAAAACTGTGTATCTCGGGCCTGTACTCATGATCATGAACCGGAATGCGCGGTTTTGGATGCCGTTGAAAGAGGAGATATCCATGAGGACAGGTTTGAAAGCTATCTCAGGATGCTGGATTCCTTGAGAGATCGCGGAGTAATTTATGGATAGGCATAGCATAGAGCTGCTGGAATTCAGCCATATTCGACAGGAACTACAATCTTTTTGTATCGGGATTGAAGGCCGCAATCGCATTGAGAAAATGGATTTTATAATCGATCCCGTTGAGCTGGATAAAATTCTCGACAGAGTCAGCTATTTACAGCGCTTACTCGAAGCAGGACCCCGAGTTCCAAGTCTCCAGTTGCCGGAGATATCCCCGCTTCTTATTTATATCAGCAAAGAAGGTGCGGTTCTGGATGGAGAAGGCGTTATCGCGATTGGCTATTATATTCAAGGCAGCAGGGCGCTGCGCAGGTGGGTCAGCGGCGCTCTGGATGACAAGACAAAAAGCCCCTTAGCCGTAGATTGTGAAAACCTTCCCGATCTCGTAGATACTTCAAATTATATCTTCTCTTTTTTTGATGAAGATGGGAAAATACGCGAATCCCTTCCGGAACTCAAATCTATACGAAAACGAATACGCGGTACCCAATCAGATATCAGTGCCCTTGCGAGCAGCTATCTGCAGGAAAGAAGCGAGTTGTGGCAAACAAATGTTCCAACGCAAAAGGATGGAAGATTGGTGCTGCCTCTAAAAGCAAATCACCGCGGCAGCGTTCAAGGCATAATTCGCGAGGTA
>JABGPX010000521.1 GCA_018644745.1 Spirochaetales bacterium | reverse complement strand
AGATGAGAATCGATATTCCCGTGCCGACGATTGCGCCGGACACACCGAGCACCAATGCTTCTATAAAGAAGAGGCCGAACACGTCGCGTATCGAGGCACCCAGGGCTTTGAGTATTCCGACATTCTTCCGCTTTCTTAAAGCACGCCCAAGCAGGATATTTGACACGTTAACCGAGGCAATCAGCAGCCCTGCGACAGCCAGAAAAAGAATTACAGAAACAAGCCGAGAGGTACGGTCCTGTGCCGCCTCGACTTCAGCTCTTGGTATGCTGATAACGACCTGCCCTTCTCCGTATTTCTGAGTGAACCATTCCCCGAGTTGGGACTTCGCCTCATCAAGTCGGGTCGGATCATAAACGGTGTAATGCAATGTGGTATTAAGACCGATGAATTGCCGGGCGAACTCGGGTATACGCTCGATGTTCGGCGCTGGTGCCGGTACGAATCCCATGTCATCCTGTTCGGTGCCGGTTGGCTCGAGGATTCCAATAATCTCAACAAGACTTCTGAAAATGAGAAGCTCGCGTCCGAGGGACTCGCCGTCCTCAAAGATAGTAACTCCGAGATTCGAACCGAGCACTATCACCGGTTTGTTTTCTTCCATTTCTGTTTGGGTGAATAGGCTGCCAGCTGAGGCATTCAGATTCCAGGCGCTGAAGTATTCCGGGCTTACCCGCATCCCGCGAAACTCATCAATCACCGGCTCCGGTCCGGCGGGAACCGGGATATCCTCAAAATTGAAGCCTTCAAAACCACGAGGCTGGCGGTCTCCGGACTGCCCCTCCTCTCCGTCGGGGGGTGCCTGCAGATCCTCCATAACTATAGAGCCTTCCTCACCCTCAATTACAATTGCACCCTTCGGTAAATCGCCCTCGATTATGACCACGCCTTCACCAGGCTGTCCTCCGCCGGGTCCCCCGCCGGGAGGGGCCTGGCCTCGAAAGACCTCAATCGTTCCCCCGCCAGCGCCTGCACCGCCGGCAATGGCAGCAAAAGCGTTACCAAAATTCCCGACACGAATTTCCTGAGGGTTGGCCAGATAAGCGTACTCGATATCGGGAACATCATTTTGAGCTACCAGATCCTGCCAGCTCAATATCACGCTTCCCTCCCCCACTTTTGGCATTGCCGATAGGTCCATATCTTCGGCGCTCTCGCGAACCCGTACAATGAGTTCCTTGTACTGGGTCTTGGCAAGGAGTTCTTCCTTGGCCGTGACAGAATGAGAAATAAGGGATATACCGGCCGCGGTAGCACCGATTCCGAGGGCGATTCCAAGAACCAGCAGAATCGATTCCACCGGTCTTTTTTGTATTGATCGCAGGCTTATTTTGACATCTTCTCCGATTTTCACGCCACCTCCCCCTGAATCTTTCCGTCCTGAATCCTGATAACACGATGGGCGCGCTCTCCCTGGTTCTCATTGTGTGTTACCATAACGACGGTAACTCCCTGCTTATTCAAGTCCTCGAGGGTTTGCAAAATTTCTTCGCCCTTTTCACTCGGCAGATTACCGGTCGGTTCGTCAGCGAGAATCAAGTCGGGTTCATTTGCCAGAGCCCGCGCGATGGCTACACGCTGCTGCTCACCACCGCTCATCATCGTAGGAAGATGATGGAGCCGATGACCAAGGCCGATCCAGTCAAGAAGCTCCGACGCCCGGCCTTTCCTCTGAGCAAAACCGACACCCGCGTAGTTCATCGGGAGCATGACATTTTCCATAGCACTCAGCTCAGGAAAGAGATTAAAGCTTTGAAATACGAATCCAAAATGCTTGTTCCTGATTCTCGCCCGTTCCTTGTCCGGCAAGTTGGTAATATTGTGGCCTTCGAGCAGATAGCTGCCGCCGCTGGGATTATCGAGAATCCCGAGTATGTTCAGAAGAGTTGACTTTCCTGAACCTGACGGCCCCATGATGGCGACATACTCGCCTTCTTTGATTTCCATGGACACCTTGTCCAGGGCTGCCACCTGCATTTCACCGAGATCGTATTTTTTTTCAATATTTTCGAGACTTATCATGTTATGCTCCTTTTTCCAATTGTATTACCGGGAATTCTATAAAGTTTTGATATCCGCTGATTATGACGCTCTCGCCTGGTTCGACACCTTTGAGTATTTCAATATAACTGCCCTGGACTTCTCCGAAAGTAACCTCACGCCGTACAGCGCGATCACCTTCAATTACATACATATAGCGCTGGCTGCCAGTGGTCAGATACGGACCCCGGGGCAGCAGCATGGTGGCTTCTTTCACGCCGAGCTCAAAAACTCCAACCACCGTAGTTCCCTGCAGAAGATCACCAATCTCCGGATTCGGTTTTACCTTGACGACGATAGTTGCGCCCAAACCGTCGCTGCTGAGTTGTGCCACCTGGCCGACGCTGGAAATAGTTCCAATACTTTTCTGGTTATTCGCCGTTATTTCCACCGGCTGTCCCGCTTCAAGGGCCGCCGCGTAATCTTCATCCACATCGAGCTCGATTATTGCCGATCCGGGATCCACAACGGTGAACAATGCCTGACCGAGTTTGATTGAGCTGCCCGCTACACCGATGGTTTCATCGATTTCCAGCACCATGCCGGTCATCGGGCTGCGTATAGTCGCTTCCTCGATTTCAACCTCGAGCCGGGCTATCTTGGTTTCTGTCCGTGTGATGTTCGCCTGGCTGATCGTGGCATCGAGGGCCTGAAGTTCCTTATTTTCTTCGAGCTGAAGCTCTTTTTCGGTTTTCGTGTCCCGAAGATCCTCAACCTTTTTAATAGCAGTTTCGAGTTCGCTCTTCCTCGAAGCATTTATTTCCACCAGTTCTTCGAGTCTTTCCTGCTCCGTAACCGCTTCGGTTATATCCTTTTTTAGGCTAAGGATATCCCGCTCCGCCCTTTTGTTGGTTATCTGATTCTGCTGTACCGATTTCTCATATGCCCTAATAGAAGAATCCAGATCCGCATCCAGGTCCTCCAATTGATCCATCAGAGCCGGTACATTCAGACGGGCAAGAGCCTGCCCTATTGAAACACTTTCGCCCTCCTGAACATACAGCCTGTCCGCCGTGCCGCTCTGAGGACTCGCTATTTGTATTTGAACGGGAATATCTACCGCACCGCTTGCTTGGACAATCTGCGCGAGATCCCCGAGCTCGACCACCGCGGTGTCATAACTTGTCAATTTGTAGGATTCTTCCTTCGGCACCAACAGGAAATACGCCGCGACAGTAATAACCACAATAGTTATTACGACAAATATAGCAACAATACGCTGTCGTTTCTGCTGAGGAGTTTTAAACGGTTTTACGTTGGCATCATTTACAATCTTTGTTCTTTCTTCGAGCATTGATATCACCTCACTCATTAGCAATATAACCGGCATATATATCTTGAGTGGTTAACAGAAGGTAAAAGGAATGTTAACTGTGTAAAAAGCACGTGGCTCGCGCGGAGTTTTCACTGTTCGACGGCCTCTCATCGGATTACACTACAGGTATGAGACTGAAGAAACCAAAGTGGCTGCTTTTCCAGATAATTGGAGGGGTACTTATCGCCGGAGCGATTGTGCTCGGTTATTTTCAATACGTCTGGATAAGCACAGCTACCAAAGCCGAAGAAAACCGCATTCGGAAAGAAATCAATCTTACTTTTGACAGAGCTTTAGATTCGGCTTTCGACGAAATCCGCGCGCTCATCTCTTTTTCCTATGTATCATCCGAGAACCTGAGAGATGAGAACTGGGCTGATGTAGATACAGCGATAAAAATCTGGCGGGAAACATCGGCATTCCCGGCACTTCTCGAAGCGGTGTATCTACTGCCAACGGCGCAAGGGGAGAGTTATCGAGAATATGATTCATTGCTGAACGGATTCGTTGAAGTTGATATGCCGGGAGATTTCCAAAGGTACAATGAGCTGCGCCTGTCGGCAAATCCCATCGAAGCATATCAGCTGGCATTGCCCCGGCTTCTTACCAAAGGATATTTTCTAGTGCCGATTTCCGGCGGCAAAGTTGGGAGCGATAGCCGGCCGCAGCCGGAGCCGACAGGTTCGGAACCGACGGGTCCGGAGGCAATCCTTACAATCAAGATTAACTCAAAGCTGCTCTACGGTGAGCTAATTCCTTCATATATCAGCGACTACGTAAACAGTTATGACTTCAGGATAATCGATGAGGATGAAACGCTCCACACAACATTAGGTCCCAGTTCCGAAGACCGGGCTCCGGACGTCGTTCTGCCGTTGCTCAGCAGCTTTTTTCTTATGGGTGAGGCAACATCCTTTGTTGAAAGAGGCGCGGGGTTTAGCGTAACCGAAGGCAGGATTGATGCGGATATAATGAAGAATCCAATTTCCCGATTCTGGTTCCTCAGAACAGCAAGTGTTATTAGTATTGAAGGCGAAGGGCCGTTGCCCGACGCTCATGTTCGGGTCGGATCGAGACTCGAAGCATTCTATCCGGATCGTTCGCTGGGTTCAGCAATGCAAAGACGGAAGATATCGAACCTGCTTCTGAGTATCGGAACCCTTATTATACTGTTGAGCGGATACTTCGTGCTGTATATCCTATTGAAGAGAACAGATACTTTGCGGCTTCGCGAGCGGGATTTCGTTACATCCATGAGTCACGAGCTGAGGACTCCTCTATCGGTAATCAGTGCTACGTCGGATAATCTGGCAAGAGGTATCGTCGAAGAACCGGAGAAAATCAAGCGTTACGGCGGTTTGATACAAACTCAATCTCAGCGTCTCGGGAAAATGGTGGAAAGCATTCTACTCTATTCGGGTATCGAGATGATGGATGCCAGCCGCATTCATATCCATGAAATTGTTCTAAAAAGTTTCTTTGATGAAATTATTCAATCTCTCGCTCCAACAGCGGAAGAGGCCGGGGCAAGCCTGCGCCTTTCGATCGATACACAGCTTCCGTTTATAAGCAGCGACGCCGAAGCTCTAAGGATAATTGCGGAGAATCTTATGGTGAATGCGCTTCGCCACGGAGTACGCCATGCTGACAATACGGTATCCGCCGGAGAAGCTCAGGAAATCCGGGTGGATATTCGGGTACGACCGCCGAGAACGCTTCTCCTTATCGTTGAGGATGACGGGCCGGGGATACCGGATAATGAGTTAAAAAACATATTTCAACCCTTCTCCAGGGGAACCCGGAGCAAAGCGGACCAGACTCCCGGAAGCGGTCTTGGCCTGCACATTGTAAAACGGGTAGTAACACAGCTTGGCGGCCACATATCGGTTGAAAGCCCTTATCTGGAAATGGCAGGATCCGCCAAACCTGGCGCCCGATTTACAGTGAAGCTTCCGATAAAAATTAAAGAGGATCCATGAAGAAACGAATATTGATAGTTGAGGACGAACCGGGCCTGCAGCTCGCGTTAGAAGATCGGCTCTCCGAAGAGGGTTATGAAGTGGCGGCAGAATCCAATGGCGTTCGTGCGGAAGAAAAGGCGCGCAAAGGAGGATTCGATTTGATCCTCCTCGACGTGATGCTTCCGGGCCGCGACGGTTTGCAGATCTGCCAAAACCTTCGAGAAGCTTCGATACTCACACCGGTTCTTATGCTCACCGCAAGAGGATCGAATATCGATACGGTAATGGGTCTTCGAATCGGCGCTGATGATTATCTGACCAAGCCGTTTGATATGCAGATCCTAATCGCTCGAATAAACGCACTTATGCGAAGGTCGGTCCTGCCAAAGACCCAGCGCACCGAACAGGGCGCGAAATATGCATTCGGCGGATATATTCTGAATACAGAGAGCCAGGAACTGACCCTCGATGATGAGGCGGTGGCCCTAAACGCTCAGGAATTTCGACTTTTAAAATTCCTCATTGAGCATCCGAACAGGGTGTACAGCAGAGACGAACTTTTGGATGAAGTTTGGGGATACGATACGCACACTACAACAAGGACCGTCGATGTACATGTAGCCTGGATACGGCAGAAAATCGGCGAAAAAGAACACCCGGAGCATCTCATCACCGTTCGAGGATACGGATATAAGTTTATACTGGACGAAGATTGACTTCGGGTTACACTCAGGGAAATAGTATAGAGGGCACATCGAAAAACCCACATTTTGTTCCGCCGACAGAGTGGATTACCGTTTCGTATGTGCCGCAGGTCAAAGAAGCAGTAAATTAAGATGCCTAGAGAAGTGAAATGCGTGTATTGATTATCGAAGATGACCCCCAAATATCCTCATATGTCGCCAACGGATTGAAGCAGGCGGGATTCGCCGTCGATACATCCGCTTCGGGAAATGAAGGATATGAGCTGGCAAGACAGGGCAACTACGACGCACTCATCATAGACATTATGCTGCCCGGTATGGATGGAATTTCTCTTCTGAAAGCGCTCAGAGGGGAAGGAATCAATACTCCCGTGCTGATTCTCAGTGCCAAGAGCTCTCTTGATGACAAAATCCAGGGTTTCCAATCCGGTGGAGATGATTACATCACAAAACCTTTCTCCTTTTCGGAGCTTCTCGTTCGGTTGCAGGCTCTCCTGCGGCGCGCCTCCCGAGCACAAGGTTCCAATGACATCCAGGTAGGTGAGCTCAAAATGGATCTCACCGGCCGGCAGGTCACTCGCGGGGACACGGAGATAGAGCTGCAGCCAAGAGAATTCGCCCTTCTCGAATACCTGATGAGAAACGCCGGTAACGTGGTGTCCAAAACGATGATATTGGAGCACGTGTGGGATTATCATTTCGATCCGCAAACAAATGTAGTGGATGTTCTCGTCCACAGATTACGGTCAAAACTCGATAAAAAATTCTCCGCTAAAATGCTGCAAACGGTAAGAGGGATCGGTTATGTTCTTAAAGTCCCTTAATATCCGCATAGCCGCATTATTCTCCGGTATCTTTATCATCGCGTCAGCGGTGCTTTTCGCGGTTTTCTATCTGTTCCAATACAACGCCCTCGTTCAGGAGGATCGAAGCAACCTGGAAGCCCGCACATTGGAGTTCTGGGCGCTCTATCAGACCGGCGGCGCGGTTGCTGTACAAAGAGCGTTAACCATCGAATCATTTCTTACTGACTATGACCCGTTTCTGCTTCGTATTGCCTCATCGTCGAATGCAACGATAGCTCTATATTATCCATCGAACTGGGATCGATACGGCATAGCAAACCTATCGGAAATCGATCCAAGATCCGTGGATGGCAGAATTCGAATCTTTTCGAGCACCGGCAGCTCCTTTCTTGACATTACAACCGTGGTGCTTCCGGATAGTAATTTACTACAGGTCGGTATGAGCAGCGTAAAGAGACAGACACTGCTCCGAAGGTTCCGTGCTATCTACATCATCGTACTCCTTCCGATTATCACATTGAGTTTCGCAGGGGGAATTGTTTTTTCTACCCGAGCCTTCCGGCCTATCAACCGGCTCATTGGTCTCACCCGGAGCATCATAGAAACAGGCAGGATGAATGAACGTCTGCGGCAAAGCGGAAAAGGTGATGAGCTCGATGAACTCACAGCGCTTTTCAACAAAATGCTTAGTCAAATTGAGACATTACTCTCAGGGATGCGGACATCCCTCGATAACGTGGCTCATGATTTACGAACTCCGATGACCCGGCTTCGGCAGAGGATAGAAACAGCTATTGAAACGGCTGAATCCAGCCATGCGAAGGCTGACCCTGCCGGTTTGAAAAGCGATTCGCTAGGCGATTCGCTAGGCGATTCGCTCAACGAATCGCTCAACGGAGCTCTAGAGGAATCAGACCGCATGCAATCGATGCTGAAAACTCTCATGGATATTTCAGAAGCCGAGAACGGGGTTATGAGGCTAAATCTGGTTCCTGTCAATCTATCCGAAATGGCAACTGATATCGCTGAGTTCTATGGATATCTCGCCGACGAAAAGAACTTGACGATTACCTGCGACGCGGCTGAACCCGTAATGGTAACTTTGGATGTGGATAGAATCCGCCAGGTTCTCACCAACCTGCTCGATAATGCGGTAAAATATACTCCCGGCGGAGGCTCGATTTCCGTAAGTACCATCAACGAAGGATCTATCGCAGTGTTGGTGGTTTCGGACACCGGTGTGGGGATATCCGATGATGACGCACCTCACATTTGGGATCGTTTATACCGGGGAGATCGGAGCAGAACCGCGCCGGGACTCGGCCTCGGCCTGGGTCTGGTGAAAGCGATAGTTGAGGCCCACCGCGGCAGCGTGGATGTCGAGAGCCGCGCCGGGTCCGGCTCAGTATTCCGGGTTCGGTTACCAGCCGGCAACATTACAAAAATGTAATTTTCCTGAAATATTCCTGTAATTCCCCTGCATTACTTTACTATCAACATACTTTTAGTAAAGGAGAAATTAAGATGAATAATTCTTACTTTCATGCAAACAAAACAGTTCTTCCCATCTTCATAATTCTTCTGGCTCTCGGCGGACTCAGTTCAGCTTTTGCTTCAGGAAGATCAGATTCTGAAGGACCTATCTTCCCGGAAAGCACAGCTCCTGCGGTTCCGGCAGATCAGGGAATCGGAACATTAATTGATATGCAGAACTCATTCCGGTCAGTAGCTCAGAAGGTGCTGCCGGTGGTCGTAGAAGTAGATGTTGTCGACGTGGTAATGCAAACCGGGGGAAGGAGCACCAGCCCATTCAATTTCGGACAACGAAATAATGACGACTCAACCCCTCAGGAATTCAGGAGAAGCGGTCTTGGCTCAGGAGTGGTGGTTTATCGCTCAAACGGATATGTATATGTCCTGACCAACCATCACGTAGCTGGAGAAGCGGAAGAAATCGTGGTTACTCTCGATGACGGCCGAAAGTTCGATGCCGCATTGGTGGGGTCTGACGAAAAAAAAGACCTGGCCCTCCTGGTTATAGAAACCAAGGAAGAAATTCCTGTCGCTGAATTAGGCGACTCTGACACTTTGATGGTCGGAGATTGGGCTCTCGCAATTGGGAACCCTTTCGGATTCGAATCGACGGTTACAGCGGGAATAATCAGCGCAATCGGCCGTGAAACTACCAGCGCCGGCGGCCGAGAACAGACCTATACCGATTACATACAGACCGACGCGGCAATCAACCAGGGAAACTCCGGAGGAGCTTTGGTTAACATCTATGGCCAAGTAGTGGGAATTAATACCTGGATAGCAAGCCCGTCCGGAGGAAGCATCGGCATTGGTTTCGCAATTCCGATCAATAACGCGAAGGATGTAGTAGAGCAGCTGATTAGAAGTGGTAAAGTGGAATACGGCTGGCTCGGAATTACAGTAGGAGAAGCATCCGATGCAATGAGAGACGATCTTGAACTCGGTGTAATCGGCGGCGGATTCGTGTACGGCATAGTTGAGAACTCGCCGGCACAGAAAGCGGGTATTCTCGCAGGAGACTTTATTACCAGAATCGGCGATGAAATCATCGACGACAGAGATGAGCTGATGGTAACTGTCGGCAATCTCGCGCCGGGCACGGTTCTCGATTTTGAAATAATAAGAGACGGAATGGACCTTACTGCATCGGTAACCCTTGCTGTACGGGATGACGAAAGGATAGAAAACCGCGCGGACAAAATCTGGCCGGGCTTCTATCCTGTGGCTATTACCGATCAAATAAGACAGCAGCTGAATACGAACAAAGATGCCGGCTACATAGTAATTGGCAGCGTCGATCCCGGCAGCGCAGCAGAAGAGGCAGGTCTTCGACGCGGAGATATTATCTCCACAGTCAACGGTAAAGAGATAAAGACGTTTGATGATTTATATGAGGAAACAAATAACCTTGAAGTGAAAAGCTTTTCCCTCGAGATACACCGGAACGAAGAAGAGCTTACACTCAACTACAAGCGATAAAGAAAATTTCACTCCCGCACCGGCAGATAGCGGTTCGGGAGTGTCCGGGTGTCCTACCCACCCGGTCCCCTCCCGGCGAGGTGCCTTTCAATCGGGCCTCGCCTTTTTTTATTTTATAGTGAGCAGCGGTTCACCAAGCTGATCGATATCTACATCCACGCCAAGGCCCGGTCCCGTCGGAGCATGACCAACGCCGTTTTGGGAACGCGGCTGATAATGAGCAACGTGTTCGTTGGTCCAGTCGTTCATAAATGACACCGTGAGCGTGCGCGCAGCCTTCGTACTGGCGGCAAGGTGACTGACCGCCGCGGTTACCAGATCTCCTCCCCAGGTATCCTCAATAGTTACTCGTAAACCCAGCGCCTCGGCTATGTCGCGAACCAGTTTGGAGCCGGTGAGGCCGCCAAACTTAGAAATTTTAAGATTGATTGCTTCCATGCCCTGTTGGTGAAATGCTCTCAGCATGGTACCAACGTCAGTAATAACCTCATCGAGCACCATTGGCAGATTCGTATGCTGCCGTACATAAAGACATTCTTCGAGTGTTTTACAGGGTTCCTCAAAAAATACCCGTGGGTAGGGCTCGATAAGGCGCGCGGCAATCATCGCATCCTGAAGACACCAACCGCCATTGGCATCGGCCACGATAAAATCATTATCGTCAGTCGCTTCGACCATCTGCCGAACCCGCTCCGCATCTTCGTACGGATTTGCTCCTATCTTCAACTGAAAACGGTGGATACCTTCTTCACGCCGCTGCTGCAGGTAATCCCGCATTTCTTCAGCCGGTCCCAGAGGAATCGCCATGTATAATGGAAATGTTTCCTGAACACGGCCTCCAAGCAGAGTGGCCACATCCTTTCCCGTTGCCTTTCCGAGGATATCCCAGCACGCAACATCCAATGCACATTTTGCATAACTATGTCCGCGCAGCGCTCCATCCATTGCGATATGAACCGCGGCGAGATTAGTCGGATCAACCCCTAACAGCCCCGGACCCATTTCCCGGATCGCCGCCCTTGCACCTTCCGCATGGGATGCCAGATACAGCGGCCCGAGCGGGCATACTTCGCCCCATCCTTCGATCCCATCTTCGGTTATCAGTCGAACCACCGTACATGGTAGGTCTGTGACGACTTGGTTTCCGGACATCACATAGCTGCCATGCCGGTAACTCAGGTCATAGCCGTAAATCTCGATGCTTCTTATTTTCATAGATTGAAAGGTAGGATTTAATGATTTGCATGTAAAGATCAAATAGACATATTTCTTATCATTTTAGTTGTATATCGTGCCTCTGTGCTTGAGTTCCGGCAGCGTAATCCCGCGACAGCAGCGGGTATCGTGCTCTTCGAGTTTTTACTATAGACTTATTGTATTAAGACCGATCGGTTCTTCGCAGTCTTGCTGGTGAGGGAGTGATATATGGGTAACTATGTAACGGCGCAAAATCTGCTGAAAGAGTTCAAAGGCGATAGCTATAGCTTTGGTCCGGGAGTACTCGACCAGGTTGGAGTCGTGGCCGCAAAGGCGGGGGCTCGCGCGGCCCTCATTAGGGATACCTTTCCCGGAAGCGACTCGTTTGTCGAGACGATCGAGAAGTCGTTAAGCGGAGCGGGCGTTCGGATTGCCGCTGTTATTCAGGGGGCGCAGCCGAACTGCCCCAGGGAAGACCTGTACCGGATTACCGACGAGTTGAAAGCCGCAGATCCCGACGTAATCGTTTCATTCGGGGGCGGCAGCACCATTGATGCTGCAAAAGCTGCCGAGGTTCTCAGAACCCTCGGCGGGAGTATCGAAGACTATTTCGGCACCGGGCTGGTTACCGAAGCGCGGCAGAAAACAGGCAAAAACCTCACTCCGCATGTGGCAGTCCAGACGGTATCAAGTTCTGGAGCCCATCTCACCAAATACTCGAACATTACCGACACCGCTTCGGGGCAAAAGAAACTGATTGTCGATGATGCCATCATTCCACAGTTTCCGATGTTCGATTACGAGATAACCTATTCGCTTCCTGCTAATGTAACCGCCGACGGCGCGTTGGACGGCATCGCCCACTCCCTGGAGGTACTCTATGGCGGTGTCGGGCAGCCTTTTTATAATAAAGCAAAAGAGATAGCCCGAGAAACCATCGACCTCGTTGTCACTTACCTCCCCGGGGCGGTAAAAGATCCGGAAGACACAGAGGCGCGGAACGCCCTCTGCCTGGCCACCGATTTGGGCGGTTATGCCATCATGGTTGGAGGTACAAACGGAGGCCATCTGACAAGTTTTTCCCTTGTCGACATACTGAGCCACGGCAGGGCCTGCGCTATGATGAACCCGTACTACACCGTGTTTTTTGCTCCGGCCATAGAAGATGCTCTTCGGATGGTCGGCGAAATATATAAAGACGGCGGATACGCCATCGCGGATTTCAAGAAGTTGTCGGGAAGGGAACTTGGTGTGGCGGTAGCCGAGGCTATGTTCGATCTTGCACGGCAGATTGGATTTCCAGTCAGACTTGGTGATGTCGAGGGATTTCAAGATACCCATATCGAAAGGGCGCTCACCGCTGCGAAGAATCCCCAGCTTAAGATGAAGCTGCAGAATATGCCTGTACCTCTTACGGCGGGGATGATCGACGAATATATGCGCCCAATACTCGAAAGTGCCCGAGACGGAGATCTCTCGAAAATAAAAAACGTAGTTTAAGAGCACCATTGAGGAAAGGCAGGCCGGATACGGCTGCGATTTATGGCCTGATTGGTTAAAATTAATTTCTCTTATTGACAGTCCGGGCTCTAAATTCTAACATACTCGTCTGCGCTTTAAGCGGTCATGGGAGGGGGATGCCGCTTGATTCCGGCAGATCCTACAATAACATAACGTATTAGTCAGAAATGCTTCACCTTCGGCCGGCGGCCGGCGGAGAACTCGTCTCGGCCTTCACATACGGAAAGTAAAAAAATGAAAGTACCGGTACAAAGATACTGGGCCCTATTGTCAGTCTACCTGAAAGGAAGACGCGGCAAATTCATCCTTCTGAGCTGCCTGCTTCTCGGCAGTGTCGGGCTTCAGCTTGTCGTTCCGCAATTCACAAGACATTTCATAGACCTGGCAAAAAGCGGCGCCGAATACAGGTATCTGATTTTAGCCGCAATCGGCTTTCTCGGCGCATCCCTCGGGCAGCAGGTGGTATCGGTCCTGGCCCGCTACGCCGGCGAAGTTGTTGCCTGGAGCGCCACGAATGATCTGCGGGCGGATACCGCCGAGCATTGCCTTAATCTTGACATGACGTTCCATAACGAGAAAAGCCCGGGTGAGCTTATTGAGAGAATCGACGGCGACATCCTCACAATCTCAAAGTTCTTCTCTCAGTTGGTAGTATTGGTTATCGGAAGTGTGATCCTTTTAGCCGGCATAATAGTCGCTTTGTTTTTGGAAGACCTTCGAGTCGGAGCCATGTACACAGCGTTTTCGTGCGCGACGCTATTCGCCTTTATCAAACTCAGGAATATCGCCGTCCCCCACGACAAGGCCCGGAGAGAAAAAATCTCGGAGATGTTTGGTTATATTGAAGAAAGACTGTCAGGAACCGAGGATATCCGCTCATCCGGTGCGGTCGACTTTGTTCTTCTAGGGCTTTACAAAATCCATCACGCTCTTTTGCCGATATGGAAAAAGGCCGAGCTGACCCATATCACCATCAGGCTTCTGGCCGGGATAGCGATGAGTGTCGGTTACGGCATGGCGTTTATCAGCGGCTATTATCTGTATCGCTCGGGTGATCTCACCATCGGAACGGTATATCTCATCGTGCATTATACCGAGATGATCGCAAGGCCCATCCGTATCCTTACACAGGAGTTTCAAAACCTTCAGAATATCGGCGCCAACGTGGAGCGGATAAACGACATCATGTCGGTAGAGAGCAAAATTACCTCGCCGGATACCATGCCGGCAGACACGCCCGAATGGAAGAGCGGCCCTCTATCTGTCTCATTCGATAAGGTAAATTTCGGATATAATCCTGAGGAGCCGGTGCTGAATAACCTGTCCCTGAATCTGGGAGAAGGCAAAATCCTCGGCCTCCTCGGCCGCACGGGAAGCGGAAAAACAACCATAGCGCGGCTTCTGCTCAGGCTCTACGACCCAAACACCGGCGGGATTCGGCTCGGGAAAACAGAGTTACGACAATTGCCTCTGCACACGCTGCGCCAGCGGGTAGCGATGGTTACCCAGGATGTTCAGCTCTTTCAGGCGACGGTTCGACAAAATCTTACCTTCTTTGACACATCGATGCCCGACAGCCGGCTGCTGGAAGTTATCGGCGACTTAGAACTGGGCGACTGGCTCGAGTCTCTTCCCGAGGGTCTCGATTCAAAGATCGACGTAGCAGGCAAAGGGCTCTCCGCGGGAGAAGCTCAGCTGCTCGCGCTGACCCGGGTGTTCCTGAGGAATCCCGGTCTTATCATTCTGGACGAAGCTTCTTCGAGACTCGATCCGGCCACAGAAGGGCTCATCGAGAAAGTTGTAGGAAAATTGCTCGAGAATAGAACCGCAATTGTCATAGCTCACCGGCTTGGAACCGTAAATAGAGCCGACAGCATACTTATCATGAGCGACGGACACGCGATCGAGTACGGCGAAAGATCGCACCTGGCGGCAAACCCAAACTCCCGTTTCGCAAATCTGCTGAAAACCGGCCTCGAGGAGGTGTTGGCATGATTAACAAGCACCTTCCTACCTGGAAAGTAATACTTCGAGTAATCCAATTTTCGCCCTGGCTCTGGATCGGCAACCTTCTCGCGATGTTCGTCCTCGTGGCGGGATTTATGATGCCCGGTGTTCTTGTACGGGAGTATTTCAACCTCCTTACGGGCAACGGCCCGAGCCACATCGGGCTCTGGGCCATTGTTTCTCTCCTTGTCGTCAGCGAAGTCGGCGGTGTAAGCGGAATCTATGGCCTTGTACTCACGAATGTTCCCTTCTTTCTCAATACACTCACCCTGCTGCGAAGGAACATGCTCAGACATATCTTGAAGCGACCCGGCGCATCGGCCCTGCCCGACTCCCCCGGCGAAGCAATAAGCAGGTTTAGAGGAGATGTTTTTGAAATACCGCTTTTTGCTCTCTGGCTGAACGACTTCAACGGGCTTCTCTTCTCGGGAGCTGTCGCTCTTGCGTTAATGTTCTCTATCAACGGTAAGATCGCCCTGTTCGCGGTTCTGCCGTTCATAGTAGTCGCCTTCGCATCAAACGCGGCAACACATAAGATCGAAGAGTACCGTCGGGCGAGCAGAAAGGCATCGGGAATCATAACCGGATTTATCGCGGAGCTCTTTGGTTCGGTTCAGGCGGTAAAAGTCGCCACATCGGAGAAGAGTGTTCTGGCCCACTTCAGATCTCTCAACGATCAAAGAAGTAGACTGGCAATCCGCGACAGGCTTTTTCATGAGATACTGCATTCTATCTTTCGAAACTCGGTAAATATTGGTACCGGTATCGTTCTTATCCTGGCATCAAGAGAAATGCAGCTTGGTAATTTCACCATCGGCGATTTCGCACTCTTTGTTTTTTACCTCGGCTTCCTGAGCGAGCTCACCACCTTTGCCGGACTTCTGATCGCCCGCTATAAGCAGATAGGTATATCTGTAGAGCGTATGTACCGTCTCATGGTTGACGCTCCCCCGGAAACTCTCGTCGAGTATGGGGATGTTTATATGGATGGAAATTTTCCGGCAATAATAACTCCTGAGAAAACCGAAAGCGACGTGCTGCATACTCTCGAGGTTAAGGACCTATCCTACCGGTACCCTTATACTGAAAAGGGCATCAAACTAGTTAATTTTTCCTTAACCCGGGGTACCCTCAACGTTGTTACGGGCAGAATTGGATCTGGAAAAACTACACTACTGCGAAATCTCCTCGGGCTCCTGCCCAAGGACTCCGGCGATATCGAGTGGAACGGGATCAAGGTAGAGTCACCGGCGGATTTTTTTATTCCTCCCCGCTCGGCTTATACAGCCCAGGTTCCCCGTCTCTTCAGTGAAAGTCTCAGATCGAATATTCTGCTCGGAATAGATCTGCCTGACGAGGATGTTCACCGCGCCATTCGCAACGCAGTAATGGAAAAAGATCTCAAGGAACTGGAGGATGGTCTCGACACAAAGGTCGGCCCGAAAGGGGTAAAACTTTCGGGAGGACAGCTCCAACGCGCCGCTGCGGCCCGTATGTTCATCCGCGATCCGGAGCTTCTGATTTTTGATGATCTCTCCAGCGCTCTCGATGTGGACACAGAACGGCTTCTCTGGGAGCGGGTGTTTGCGAGGGAAGGTGCAACTTGTCTCGCAGTATCACACCGAAAAACTGTACTGGACAGGGCGGATAAGATTATCGTAATGAAGGACGGCGCAATTGACTCGGTGGGCACCTTGAAAGATCTGCTGAATTCCTCCGAAGAGATGCGGCGGTTGTGGCACGGCGAGCTCGAGCCGGAGCAGGACTAGCGGTTAGAAATGAATCAGCTACTCAAAAGCCATGGCGGCGTTTTTCATCTTCGGAATAACCTCAACGCCAAAGGGACACCGGGATTCGCAATCTCCGCACTCAATACAGTCGGAGGCAGGATTCGGCAGGTCCCGGTAACGCTGCTGTAATTCGTCAGTAAGATCCCCGGCGGCAGTTTCTAAAAGACGTATCGTGGCACCGATGTCTATCCGGGACGGGCAGGGAAGGCAATGGTTGCAGTACACACAGTCACCTGCCTGGAACTGCTTTATGTCCGAGAGTTTTTCTGAATAGTCTTTTGCCGACTCAGAGGCATCGAAATATGCAAGATCGGTACTGAGCTCAGCGACTGTTTTGCACCCGGGAACGACCGTCGAGACTCCGATCTGGGAAAGCGCATAGTGAAGTCCCTCAACAGGATTGAGAGGTGTTGTTCTATCCACGGTTTTCTCACTTCCTCCAAGCTCCCAGCGATTCATTTCGGCACTTGTCCATTCCTGAAGCAGTTTTCCGCCGCCGAAAATCTTCATCGCAACCAACCCGACATCATTGTCGGCGCAGGCTTTTAAAAGATCCTGTCGACCCGGCACGCTGTTGCCGGCGATATTTATTGGAAACATGAGTACATCCACATAACCGCTGCGCGCGGCCTCTATTGCAGTTTCCGCGGTATGTCCGCTAAAGCCGATATATCGGGCCTTTCCGGCGGCTTTGTACTCCAAGGCCAGGTCCTTCAAACCGCCGGGTTTCATAATTTCATCATAATCTTCTTTTCCGTCGCTATTGTGAAGGAAAAGCACATCTGCGTACGAAGTTCGGTATCGATTAAGAAAATCCTCAAAAAACTCCGCTCCTATTACTCGGTCACGCACGGTTTCATACTGCCCGTCTATCTGCACTGAACCCAGATGAGCAGCGAGCATCACCTTGTCCCTATGTCCCTCAAATGCGGCACCCATAATGTCCCTAAAAGATGGTTTCGCCCAGAATAGATCGAAATAGTTTATGCCCGATAGGATGGCGTGCCGAATTACCCGAGCCGCCTCTTTGGAGGGAAGATCAATGAGGTATTCTGTGCCGAGGCTGATGGCGCTTACCATCTGCTCCGTTCTTCCAAACCTTCGGTATTCCACTGAGGTCCCCCGTTCTACACTGAATTGCGATAGGATACACTATCAAGAATAAATATATGAGGCGAGATTTTTCTCCCGTGTATAGTGACTTATTTTAATCTCAAAAAAAGCGCCGCCTCTCTCATTATTCCCCGCCTGAATCGAACCGCCGTGCATCTTTACAATACCATAACAAACCGGCAGACCAAGTCCGGTGCCTTTTCCAGCGGGTTTAGTCGTGAAAAATGGAGAGAATATCTGAGAGAGATCATCCTGCGGGATTCCAGGTCCTGAATCCTCGATTCTCATGAGAAAAGATTCCTCCCCCTCCTCGGTACATATAGAAATGTCTCCTCCGTCCGGCATGAACTCAACGGCATTCTTGAGGATATTATCAAGAACTTGACGAAGCTGCCCCGGATCAACCTCATGGTGTCCAAGGGACTCATCAAGATCCAGGATGATTTTTATCCCCTGATTGCTGCTCAAACCGGCTAGCGCGGCTGTTGAATCGCGGATTAGAGAGTTAATGTCTGTCTCTGTCCGATCAATTTTTTCTTTGCGGGCGAAATTGAGAATACCCTGCACTATTTTCCTTGTCCTTTCGGCCTCTTTAATAATCGTATCAGCATCTTCAGCGGCGGCAACATCAATAGAATCGGATGCGGCGAGTTCTTCCTTCAGAAGATGGGCGTACATAAGAACTACACCGAGGGGATTATTTATTTCATGGGCGATTCCCGCCGCCATCTGCCCCATAGACGCGAGTTTTTCGGCCTGAATCAGTCTGGTCTGATTTGTTTTAAAGTCGCTGATAACCGTTTCCAGCTGACTAATGATATACGGCAGACACATC
>JABGPX010000971.1 GCA_018644745.1 Spirochaetales bacterium | reverse complement strand
ATTATAGAACATCCTCGCAGCCGAGCCGATTCCTTCCACCTGCGAACCAAAAGGGAGGTTGTTGAGCCAGAGCTCCAGGATCCTATTCTTACTAATTTTCTGCTCAATACGAATGGCCGTAACCATTTCACCCAGCTTCCTTCTCCAGATCGGATATTTTGTATGAGAGAATCGCATCATTCGTGCCAACTGCATGGAAATTGTCGATCCGCCCGAAACGCTGCTTTGCCCGGTCAGCAACTGCACGACTCCGCGAGCCAGCGAAAGAGGATCTACACCGGGATGGAGATAAAATCGCCGGTCTTCAGACATGAGAAATATGTGCCGAGTTTCATCCGAGATTGATTTCAAGGGGACATATTGGCGCCTCGTTCCATCTTCAAGAACAAGAACCCGCAAGATCTTCCCATGCCTGTCAGTAAGTTCGGTACTTACGGGTCGATCCGCAAAAACTTCGAGTACATGAAGAGGAAACAGCGAAAGCAGCGTTATCGCGGCCACCCCAAGGAAGTAGGGGAAAATGAATATCAGGTTATATCTCAGCAGCCTATCTTTCATTCCCGAATGATAAACAGGCCGCCACGGGACCTGCCGAATATCTCAGGCTCATACATGCATTCAGCTACAGCCGGAGGTGTCGGAAAGACTCCTCGAGAAGTTGTCCTGAAGTGAAATACAATCTCGGCGCTGCCCGGAACAATCCGATCAAAGTAATACCGAACTTCATTCTGAAATATCATCTCATGAGGTCGATCGAAATAGGAGTAGGTTTCCACTCCTGACTCATCGTTGTCATACTCTCCCGTAGTAGCAAATGAAGTATCGAGAATTTCCACGCCTGACGGCACAGGAACCCTCAGCGCGGCATAACTTCGCCGACGGGAGGTGGACAGAACCACTCTCTGCCGGTAGGTTTCACCAAGCTTCAATATATTTCCTTTTACCGGAGTTCCGTCTAATTCTTCGATGACGGAATATACAGAAAAACCCTCATCCCGCGCGCCGGCGGTTTCCGCGGGAAGCTCATAAGTAAGGGATGCTGTGTAGTAGAGTGCGCCGTTGCCTTCGGCGGAAAACAGCAGCGGCAGGGTGACATCCCTTGGAAGCGAAGCGAGGGGTTCACTTGAAAAGTCATAAGCCCTGTTCCGCATTTCTGCCGGCTGATTATAGGTTTCTCGAAACAGTTCCTGCTCACCGATAGCCGCGGTCGCCACAAAGTTAGGCTGGGTCTCATCCCTCACCTCGGCGAGATTCGAAAGTGAGAGCAACGCCCAGTTTGTTTCAGATGTGTTTCGCCATATTCCGCCATACTGCCTTTGCAGGATTGTCTCGGCAATCCTATCAGTGAGGAATCCATCGGACGAAACAGCTATCTGCAGCATGAGAAGCAGTGATAATTCCTCAATTTCGTTTCCATAAAAGGAGCTGGCCGCGGCTCCGTTCGGCGAGGTGAGATCTATGCTTCTGGTGCCCGGTTTAATGAACCGGGTAACATACTCGAGGATTTCTTTCGCTTTCTCGGGCAGCCGCAATTCATGATAGGTCAGGCCGATAAATCCAAGTGCGGAAATACCAAAATCCTCACTGCCTGCAGACATTTCCGTAACCTGCCGATGAACCGGCACTCCGTAGAGTGATTGCACATACAGGCTGTAAGCCATGAGATAATCAGAACCTTTGATGTACTCATCGGGTCTTGCGAGGAAGGCAACAAGCTTTCTCTGATCGATGCCGAGAGGGATCTGATGGCCGCGAGACTCCGCCAGTTTGATGATATGTGCGATGCGAAGGGAAACATAAAACGATGAACGATAGGAGCTTTCAGGCCAGAACGGGAAACCTCCGTCTTCCTGCTGACTGGTGGCCCAATACTCGAGTTCCCACCGAATAGTTCTTTCCACATTATCGATGTCATTATCAAGGCCGGCAACGAAATCAGAAAAGACAACCAGCGGCATGAGCTTGCTGGCCCTCTGCTCAAAACAGCCGTGAGGATACTCAAGTAGGTACTCCATGGCGCCTTTCAAACCGGCGGCGAGGGTCGCGCTGATAGTTAGTTCCATGTTCCCGCTTTGTACCGAATCAAAACCGGGAAGGACAACTCCCTCCGTCGCGGTATTTCCGGTTTCGCTCTGGATGGTTCTCCCAGTAGTCGTTACGGTCTCGGACACTAAGGGTCTCTCCACGAACATTACGGCAACTAGATCTTCATTGAGTATTGATGACTGGATAGAAAAAATTACTTCGCCATAGCCTTCGACTTCCGCGAAGAAATCAAAGGTTAGTTCCACCGTCTGCCCCGGATTTATGGTTACCGTTTTCTTCGCATCACCATGGATTTCCACAACGCTGGTACTTACGGAAACAGATACTTCCTGCTTTGATCGATCCATATTGGTAATCATAACTCCGGCTGACAGAGTGTCCCTCACCCTCATCCTGTCCGGAAGCAGAGAAGTAACATTTATCGGCTGCTGAACCTGAAGCTCTTCCTCGGTATACCCAAATCGACCGTTGTCCACCGCAATTGCCGTGCAGCGATAGGTAGTGAGATTGTCCGGCAGGGAAAAGCGAACTCGGGCGATTCCATTCTCGTCAGTAATCAAAAAAGGTTCAAAAACCGCGGTCGGTGCAAAATTACTCCTCGCTCCGCCCTCCTCTTTGCCGTCTCCGGCATCGCCTCCATACAAGTCTCTCACCTCGTAGGTTACCGGGTCGATGAGCAGCGATCTTGAATCGGCACCACGAACG
>JABGPX010000357.1 GCA_018644745.1 Spirochaetales bacterium | reverse complement strand
ATTGCCGCCTGCCGCGCGGGATTCTGACCCAATCCCGCTTGAAGTACCTGACCGATAATCACCTCATCGACCGGCGCGCCGTTAAGCCGGTCGGGGCCGGTGAGTTCACGGATGAGCATAGAAGCAAAATCGATGGGGCTGGTATCTTTCAGCATGCCCCCAAAAGCGCCGATTGGCGTTCGCAGGGCGGACACAATTACTGGTTTCATATCACTTCCTTTTTTTATGATCTACCGATGATATAGCGAAGCGGGTCAACTTCATCGCGAAGAACCTGGAGCTCTATTTCGGTAGGCTCCAAGGTGTTCTCAAAAGTATCGGGTATTATTATTTCAAAGCCCGAGTTGGACAGCACGTCATCGGTGGTGCGTCCCGGGTGGAGCGACCGCAGCTGCATACCCTTTGAATCCTGATCAAAGCCGTATACGCCTATGTCAGTTATGACTCGATACGGCCCGGTGCCGACGGGAAGTCCGGCGTCTTCGCGGGTGGTCCCTCCCTCGAGAAACCCAGGGGTGGTGCAGAAATCGAGTTTTTCCACAAACCGCTTGTTGTCCTGAGGAGTAACAACCATCGTCCGCCAGCAGAGCGAAGCCAAGTCATTCGCGCCGCCGCTTCCTGGAAACCTTACTTTCGGCTTGCTGTGATCCGGTCCGATTATTGTGGAATTGAGATTGCCGAACCGGTCGATTTGCGCCCCGCCAAGAAAGCAGTAATCAACCAGCCCTCGCTGACAATTCTCCATTATTTCAGCCATGGTTGACGCCATGAGAGCCTTGTGAGTTGTGCGGGAGTCCCCAACAGAGATCGGCATCGTCGGCAGAAGAGGAGCGATTCCTCCGGCTTCGAACATTATTACCAGATTTGGTGCGCCTGTTTTCTGAGCGAGCATCGCCGCGGCGCAAGGCGCGCCGGTGCCGACCACAACCACCGCTCCATCTTCAAGGCTTCTGGCCGCGATGCTGATCATCAACTCCATGCTGTTGTAATCAGCCATCTATAACTCCACCTTTTGAGTTAGACAAAAATTCCTTATCCCGAAGGAGCTTGATCTTCTCGATACCGCCGTTCTTCTGCAAGTATTCGTAGAAATCTGAACAGCCGAAAATATTCTTTTCCAGGAAAGCTTTGAAAGATTCGGGATCTTTCTCCGCGACAAGCCACTCTTTGAGATGATCTTCGTCTGAAAAATATTCTCCGGGCATATTGGCAGGGTACGACCCGAAGGGCATCTCAATAACGGCATCGACACACCAGTACGGGATAACAGTACGATTGGGCTCGCGGCGGATCTCTTCCACCGAAATAATTTTCTCTGTCGTAATGATGACCCGTTTCGATGCTTTCGCGATATCGTCATCCGCCATAATAATTCCGTCGATCTGGCAGTTACCGTGAACATCCGCCCGGTGGACGTGTATAAGAGCTACATCGGGAGACAGAGCCGGGAGAGCGAGCAGCTTCGTTCCGGTAAACGGACAGAGTATCTCCTTTGCTCCGGAATGCTCGAATGTATCGGTCCCCATCATCACCCGCGCGGGGAGGAACGGCAGTCCCATAGCCGCAGCTTTGAACCGCCAGGCCAGAGAGGCATTGGTCCACTCGGCGACTTCGACGCTGCCATCCTCGAACATATTCCTTGCATTCTTGGAGAGCCCCCGAGCTTCGAGACCCACGACATACGCCACATCACATCGGTTAAAGCATCTACCCGCCGCGAGGATCTGGCAATCGTGAGTTACCGTATGCCCTGCCAAACCGAGATTCTTTCTCCGCTGCCTGACAATTTCATGGAGAAGAGACGCGGCGATCCGGTTCGACCCGAAACCGCCGAGGGCAAGATAGTCACCGTCATGAATAAAGCGAATCACTGCTTCCTTCACGGTCGTAGTCTTGTTTTTAAGCCGTTTATCTTTTCGCCGCGAGCGCTCACGCCCCGCGTCGGCATCGGGCTTAACAAAAAGTGGTCCTGATCCCGTTTTGAGGGATGTACTCATGTTGTGCTCCTGTCTTCATACAGCGCTTTTATAATTGCGATGAGTTTTTCATCCCGTTCCGCACACAGCTCATCATACTCTCGACCCTCCACCATATCCTGTACGCCGTGGATTACCTTTTCCTTTGCATCCGCGGGTATCTGCGTCCAGGCGGGCATGTCTTTCCAGTATTCCTCGAAGCTGTTGCCTATTTTCTCTATAAAATGTCGGTATCCACCTTCGCCGCCGCCCAAATGGTAAGTGAGATGCTGACCCATAATTGCCCACCGGAGGCCGGGTCCGGCGTAAAGCGCTTTGTCGATATCCTCGACGTCGGCGACTCCTTCGGCGGCCAAATGAATCGCCTCACGCCAAAGCGCGGCGGCGAGACGATTTGCGATATGGCCGGGCACCTCTTTTTTCAGGATGACAGGAATCTTGCCGAGAGATGTGAAAAATGCGGCTGCATCCGTCAAAACATCGGGACCGGTTTTATTTCCGGGCACGAGTTCCACCAGGGGAACCAAATGAGGAGGAGTAAATGGATGGGCGATAAACGCCCTTTGGGGGGTTCGCATGACTTTCTGGATTTCGGTCATGAGTAAACCGGATGTACTGCTGCCGATCAGAATAGACGGATCCGCGAGACCATCAAGCTGGCGGTAGCAGCTTTTCTTTATCTCGTAGTCTTCGGCGATTGATTCCTGAATATAGTCACATCTCGCGGCGAAGTCCGCGAGATCACCTGCCGGCAGCAGCCTGTCTTTAGCCTCTGAGCATACCTGAGCATTGATAAGGCCCTGTTCTGACAGGAAATCCAGATTCAAAGATGCTCGCTGCCTGCCTTTATTCATCAGTTCGGGACGGTTGTCGTGCAGGAGTACATTCATCCCTTCTTTCGCAAATAACGAAGCCCAGACCGATCCGATTACCCCGGTTCCAAGAACTCCAACGGTTTGTATCTTCTTTTTGGTCATATCAGATGGTAATGAAAAGCTTTATATCGAACAAGACCGATCTATTCAGGAGGGCGATGTGGGCCTTCCATTCTCTGCGCGCCCTCTTTCAAGGGCAGAAACAGCCCCCGCTCAACAACAATTTTGCCGCCGGCGGCTTCATTCTCGACATCCCCGTAATATTGGAACCCGCATTTCTTATAGAGCGCGAAAGCAATATCGTTGGTTTTCATAGTTGTCAATTCAATGCCTTCACTGCCTGCGGCAGCGGCGTCGTTTATGAGAATCCGCATAAATTGAGCTCCAAGCCCCTGGTTCTGATATTCATTGATAATACCTATTCCCAGCAATGGAACCTTTTCACGGTAATTCCACAGGAAAAAATATGCCATGACTTTATCACCGGCATATCCGAGATAACATAAATCAAGCTCCTGCTTGGCCCGCTCTATCCGCCGCGCAATTATCTCAGGTGTGTAAAGATGGGGCTGAAAATGGGTTTTTGATTGTCCGGTTATATTCCCGTTGAACTCAACAAGAGCGTTCTCATCACAGTCAGCAAGACTCTTCAAGATGATTTTCTCTCCGGATTTTGTTTCGACCGTCGCTCTTATTCGTGATTCATCCATCGCTCCTCCTCCATTTATATCAGGCCTTTTTCATAGTAAAAAACAACAATGTTCCTATCTGCCGGTAACCGACAAGGGGATACAGGTGCGAACCGGCATGACTTGCCGTAAGTACTGACATAACGCTGCCACCCGCTTTAGTAAATCGGTTGCGTAATCCACGATGCCATACTATCCTTCTCTTTACCATGCTGACAACGACTCATCTTATTCACTATGAAGATTCCCGAAACCTTCCCTTCATCGCCGATTCTTCCGTAGACCTCGTTGTTACCTCACCGCCATATCCGATGATTGAGATGTGGGACGGCATATTCACCAAGCTGAACAGCTCGATTGGTGCCGCGATATCCAGTGAAAACGGTCGGTCAGCTTATGAATTGATGCATCGTGAACTCGACAAAGTATGGATGGAGACGGCTCGCGTTTTAAAAAGCGGCGGCTGGGCATGTATCAATATCGGCGACGCCACCCGCAAGATCGGTGGTTCTTTTCAATTATACTCCAATCATTCCCGCATCATCTCGACATTCTTTGCCCTTGGGATGGAGTGCCTGCCGCTTATCCTCTGGAGAAAGCAGACCAATGCGCCGAACAAATTCATGGGATCGGGCATGCTTCCCGCAGGAGCATATGTAACCCTTGAGCATGAATATATTCTGGTTTTCCGTAAGGGAGGAAAGAGGGTATTTGCCGCTCCGGAGGAGAAAGAACGGAGAAGGCGCAGCGCGATCTTCTGGGAGGAGCGGAACACCTGGTTTTCCGACAGTTGGGAGCTCAAAGGTGCCCGACAGGCTCTTGATGGCAAATCGCCGCGAAATCGAAGCGGCGCGTATCCGTTTGAGCTGGCCTATCGGCTGATCAATATGTATTCGCTGCAGGAGGATACGGTGCTCGATCCGTTCCTGGGCACCGGCACCACATCTCTCGCCGCCGCGGCATCGGGGAGAAACAGCATCGGCGTTGAAGTGGACAGAGAGCTTCAGAGCGTTATTGCGAGTACTATAGACAGGGCACCCGAAATCTCGGCTGCAAGAACAGCCGAACGGTTCGCAGATCACAAGACCCTTGTCGAGGAAAGAGAAGCGACAAAAGGACCACTCAAGCACTCAAACACGCCGCACGGCATGAAAGTGGTAACTTCGCAGGAGACCGGGCTTGTCCTGCCCGCTGTGCGGAGCGTGGCGCGGCAAACCTATGAACGATATGAAATCGAATACGCGAAAGCGGAATTTTTAACTGACTGAAACTGTCTGAAGTACCATGGAAATAGAAGATAACCAGGAATCATTCATACTGCTATCAGTCTTTGTCTTTGTATACGGCGACTCGATCCTTCCCGCTCTCTTTGGCGGAATACATCGCCCTGTCAGCCGCATCGACTAGCCATGTCGGTTCTCTAGTCGAAACCGGCACGATACTCGCTACACCAATACTTACGGTGATCAGAGGGCCGTGGGAATCATCCCGTTTCAGATCTCTCCGCAGAATTTCCGCACGTACATGGTCGGCAACCTGCACCGCGCCGTCAATTCCCGTTTCCGGGAGCAGAATTACAAATTCCTCGCCTCCGTAGCGAGCTATAAAATCACCGGGTCTATTTGCGCGCCGCAGAAGAGCGCCGGCTATGAGCTTTAGGCACTGGTCACCCTGTCGATGACCATAGTTGTCGTTATACGATTTGAAATTATCAACATCCACCATGAGCAATGAGATTGGAAGATTATTACGGGTTTCTCGATCCCATTCCTGACGAATAAAATCGTCAAAATATCGTCGATTGGCTATTCCTGTAAGTCCGTCTAGTCGTGAGAAATACTTATAGTCATTTACCTTTTTTACAATTGCGAAAGTGTAAAAGATCAGCGACCACCAAAGTGCCGTCGGGAACAGTCCATACATGAACCCGTGCCAGGGAATTACACCGGCGATACGAAGGGTATCAATAATCGTAGCCACCGCTACCGCAAGCCAGCCGAGTACAAAGAATCTCGAATTTGGTAGGCTTTTTCGCCAGAAAACAATTGCGGCCGCCGTGCTGTATATCGGACCTATTATGAACAGAACTGTGCCCAATGAAGCCGCTAGAGCCAATGGTCCAAACATTAGCGGAATAAATAGCAGTGACCCATACTGGAAAAGCAGGAATCCTTTATCAAGTTTCGGTGAGCGGTTCTTTGTATCATGATAGACCCTAAACACTTTAGCGCCGGCAAAATATGAAAGAGACAGAGCGACAACATCCAGAAAATTATACAGCCCGATTAATACGGGTCCAAAGAAATCCTGTAAAATGCCGGATCTGAATAGAACCAGGAATCCAAGCATTATAAGGTACAAGGCAAACCAGAGCTCAATTCGCTCCCTCAGTCGCACCCCCATTACTATAAAAAAAGCCGCAAAGAAAACTACCGCCCCAATAAGTACTCCATAAAGGAAAACTACCCACCGTTCATACCGCATAAATGAATCGAGTTCCCAGAGTGACAGTAGTATTGTCATCGCGGAATAGGGAGAAGAAAGGCGCGCAAAATATGATAGAGTGGTGTTCTCGGGAATGGTAAGAGCGAAAACCTGACGCCTGTGCCGAAATGCCGTGTCATCGGAACGGCGACCCTCTGCCGCATAATACTCCCGGAATCCTCCTTCGGGTAACGGCTCGTACAGCCAGAACTTGTCGATAACCGCATAGTTTAAAGTCAGGTATACGGTTCTTTCGGCACCGGGATTTTTCAATGTGAAGCGTGCCCAGACGGGATGCTTTACGACCCCAAGGTTAGGATATCTTCCTTCATAACTTTCGAAATTATCCAGCGTATTCTCTTTCGAGACCTCGGTTACATCCATCTGTCCCGACTCGTCAACAAATACAGCAAGCGATTTGCCTACTTCATATCGGTCTTTACCATCCAGCACAAAAATACCCGGAGTTGTATCCGCGCTCAAGTGCGGCACGAAAGCGATTAAGAAAAAGAAGATTATTAGGAAGCGTTTAGAACTTACTTTTTTGATCATTGATGTATCTAATATGCCGAAACCGCTATGAGGTGTAAAGGCATGTAAGACCGACCAAAATTTGGAGAAACGCCATCGGGAAATCGAGTCGGATATCGGTACCCGCTACAATTAATCATAACTTTATCATCTTCTCGACATCACTATCTGCGTCTATCACCTACATTGACCTATATAGGAGGAGAGAAATGGCTAAACAACTTCTGCAGGTGAATTTCATTTGGGACGGCACATTGGATGAGGCCATGGAGGCGTTTGCTCCCATGGTTCAGATGATCGCGGATCAACCGGGACTTACATGGAAGGTGTGGTGCTGGAACGACGATGCTCACGAGTTTGCAGGCGAGTATCTATTCGAGAACCCGTCAGCATTAAACGGCTACCTAGGCGGTCCGATCGTCGGGCAACTAAAGAACCACCCCAAGATCAACAATCTGAGCGCGAAAGTCTTTGACGTGCTGGAAGAGCCAAGCAAGGCGACCCGCGGCCCGGTATGAAGGCTTTGCGGGTGATCGGCAGATAGATCTACTGGAGGTACTGACGAAAACGTCGGTGCCTCCGGTGCTGCAAGCTTGCACATTCGGATACGCAAGTACTAAACTGTAACAAAGGGTATATAACATATGTCCCAGACGATAGAAGAGATCCTCTCACGCAATCGGGCTGCCCATTTCGTTGGAAGAGAGAGCGAGATCCAGATCCTTCTCGGGTTTGCCCTTTCCGACGATGCTGCGGCAGTGCATGTGCATGGCATCGGCGGGATAGGCAAGAGCGCATTGCTCACGGCGTTTGCAGGCAGAGCTCGAGACGCCGGTGCTGTTGTCAAAGAGCTCAACTGTAGGGAGATGGAACCGTCGGAAAACGGTGTGCTCATGGCACTCGGAGATGCCGCGGGGAAATCGGTTTCTTCCGTCCGAGACGTTGCGCTGGCACTGGCCGGTGCCGGAGAGCGCGTCGTTATAGCTTTCGACACCTTTGAGATGTTCCGCATGGTAGACACCTGGCTTCGTAATACTTTTCTCCCGGCGCTCGCGGAAAACACACGCGTCTTCTTTTTTGGTCGTGAGCCACCGGTTCCCGCGTGGCTCGTTGCACCAGAGTGGCAGGGAATGTTCCACAGCATAACATTAGGCCCACTTGATGATGAGGCGGCGGAAGAGATGCTTCAGAAATGCGGACTGAACGATTCGGTCATAAACCGCATTACTCGGTTTGCACATGGTCACCCATTGGCTCTCCGCCTCGCCGCCGCCTCGGTGCTCGAACGGCCCGAACTCGACCTCGAGAAGATCACCAGCCAGACCGTTGTCGCTCAGTTGACAAAGACCTACATCGATGACGTTCAGGATGCGGAATCCCGCTTAGCTGTTGAGGCCTCGGCGGTGGTTCGGCGAATGACCATCTCGTTGCTGCGGTACATGATACCACAGGTGGACACCGAGTCAGTTTTTCTGAGGCTGCAAGAATTGCCAATCGTAGTAACAACGGTGGATGGACTGCTGTTGCATGAATCGGTTCAGCAGGCCGTGGCGTCGGCAATGAAGGTGTCCGACCCGGTGAAGTACAGAGAACTGCGCCGGAAAGCGTGGCGGTTTTACAAGAACGAGGTGCGAATTATCAGGCAGGCGGAGATCTGGCGGTACAGTGCCGACATGCTGTTCCTGATCGAACAGCCGCTTATTCGCGACGCGTTCTTCCCACCAAATCCTCGCCCCTACGCGATTGAGGCAGCAAAGCCACATGAAGAGGACGCGATCAAAGCCATCATTGAGCGTTTCGAGGGCAAGGAGAGTGCTGCCGTTATGGCTAAATGGCTGAGAATCACCCCTGAAAATGTGTTTGTTGCGCATGATGAAGTCGGATCTGTCGCGGGACTGTATATGCTCTTTGATCCCGAGAAAGTGGCTCCTGGTCTCATACGCGAGGACCCTGTCAGTCGTGCGATCATGAAGAAGCTTGCCGAGGACCCAATACCAGCAAAACAGAACGCGCTGGTATGTCGTCGCTGGCTGGATGCCAAGACCGGAGACGCGCCCTCCGACCTCGTCTGCGCGTGTTTCCTTGACATAAAAGGTTACTACGTCGCTATGAAGCCGAGTCTCCGACGCCTCTTTTGTGTCAGGACTGACTATGAAGGTTTCGACGGGCTCTTCCGAAGTTTGGACGCAAAGTACCTCAAGGACCACAGCGCGAACCTCGACGGGCGTACTTACCACACTGAAATGATAGATTTTGGCCCTGGTTTGTTCAACGGATGGATCACCATGCTTGTCGGCAGGGAGTTGGGAATAGATGAAAGCGATATCCTCGACGTGGATGCATGTGAGCTGGTACTTGACGGCACCAGAATTACATTAACGCCTCTCGAACTCGGCGTAATGCAGTTCTTCGAGCAACACGAGGGTGATGTAGTCACACGAGCATCGCTGCTCGAAAACGTGTGGGGCTACGGTGACTACTCCGGTGCCAGCAACGTTGTGGACACGAAAATTCGATCCCTGAGAAAAAAGATGAGAGAGTATGCGCACATGATCGAGACAGTCTCAGGAATGGGGTACAGGTACCGGAGAACGTGAAAGAAGTGACAGCAACAACCGGGCTCGACGTCTGGACAATCTTTGCCGGTCCCAATTTATAAGCCTCTAGCCCGGCCAGTAGGAATATCGGCCGGGTGATTTTTCAGTCTTTGTCTTTGAATACAGCGACTCTATCGCTCCCGCTCTCTTTGGTGGAATACATTGCCCCGTCCCCAATGAGGCCGTTTGTGATACTCCATTTCCTCCCGATGGATCAAAAGTCACACGGTAATCATTCCGCGAATATCGGTATAGTCAATCGTGGCAAAACTGTTTCTCTCACTTTTCAACTACCAAGAGGGTAAATATTTGGAAAAAGATGAGAAAATGTATTTGTCAGGAGAGTCACAGCATATTAGAGGCAACCTTGACTAAGTCATAGGACTAACCTATATTATCAATAAGGGTTGATATGATTATTAAAGAAAACATGCATTCTGCAAAAACGAATTTTTCTAAACTCGTTAAGAGAGCGCTTGCGGGTGATGAAGTTATTATAGCCAAATCGGGAAAACCGCTTGTTAAGCTGGTCCCAATCGGAAGCGACACCGAAGAAAAGAGATTCCCGGGGTCTGCAAAAGGCCAATTCAGCATGAGTCTTGATTTTAATGAGCCATTATCAGAAAGCGAGCTAACGGAGTGGGGATTGTGAACTACATTCTGGATACTCATACTTTTCTATGGTGGATTGGTGATGATGAGCGGCTTTCTAAGCAGGTATTTGATATTGTCGCCGACAAGAATAACAAGATTTATTTCAGCGCGGTTTCGGCCTGGGAAATATCCATTAAAATAAGAATTGGTAAATTGACTGTTGCAGAAGATCCTGATAAATTTTTAACCGATAACATAAATGAAAACGGCTTTCTGGTAATGCCGATTAACCTCATCCACTCAACAAAAATATTCCATATTCCAAATACACATCGGAATCCATTTGATCAGATGCTGGCGGCACAATCATTGAGTGAAAAAATGCCTCTTCTCAGCGAGGATTCGAAAATAGCCGAGTTGGGAGCTGAGCTTATCTGGTAGTTGGATCTATTCAAAAAGGCGGAGCATGGTCATGTACAGCACTGTTCGGCTTTGCTTTCAACTTGGCCGTAAATTAATCGAGTGCACAGATTGACATCCAGCCACGGCGGGATATACTTAGTTGTATAAAACAAAAATGAGTCTTACCGAAAGCGGCGTGCTTGGTGAGTTTGTCACCGGCACTTCCACATCCGGTCTTCATGGCCTTCCATAAGCTGCAATCGTTATCATCTCAGGGAGTACCCCATGCAAAAAGCCGCTTCCCGCACAGGTTCCATCTTCTTAACCATATTGCTGCTTATTTCAATTGTTTTTCTATTTCCTTCCTGCGACGCACTGCTAAAGATGCTCGGGATACTGCCCGAGGACGTTGCACCTCCCGACGCTCCGTACGGGCTTACCGCCGAGGCGCTGTCTTCGAGCCAGGTTTTAGTCGAGTGGCTTCACAATAACGAACGGGTCAGTTCATATGATATTGAACGAAAAGTGGGCATAGGGAATTTTGCTCCAAGGGACCTTATTTCTGCTCCAGCCAATTCATATCTGGACGAAGATGTCACTCCGGCAACTTCTTATACATACAGAATTACGGCTATCGGAGATGGCGGGGAATCTGAGGTAAGTGAGGATGTGACCATTTTCACACCGCTCGCCAATGATTTACCGGCATTTGACCTGAGTGCTCTGGATATCACCCGCAACGCGGGCAACTTAGGCGACAATTCAGTCGAATGGAATATTCATGATGCTCCCTTTCCTGTAGAGGTAAAGGTGGCCAAAGCCGACGGAACCGAGACAGGCTGGAATCTCTTCGATACTGCGCCGGATAATACAGTACTCTGCTCTGCAGATATTAGCAGTTTTGGGGTCGGCGCCAACGAGGTATTTTTCCGTTTCACTTTTCCTGATACCGCACAAAGCGGTGCCGTAGACAGCCTCATTGTCCATAAAGGACCGATGGACCTGGGTTACCCCGACCCGTCTGATTCGCAAATAAACATTCCGCAAGTTGAGCTTTCCACTGGCGGTGTTGTACGTGACGCTGTTTTCGAAGTAATGCTGCACGATCCGAATATCGCCCCCTGGGTCACAACAGCTCGAGATCTCATTCTTCCGAGTGATGACGGATCGCTATCGGTCATTAACACCGACCGCTTCCTGCTCGCTCTGGTTTTGCCATCGGAGCAATACGAGTACGTTTTTGTAGAAGGTTATAACTTTTATGGTATCGACATGAATCTCGAGCTATATAGAAATACCGGAGCATCCTTCGCCGGTGAATTGAAGAAGCTGGTAGGCGGCTCCGAGCTTCCTATTGCCGACGATGACGGCGTATTCTCTGTCTCGCTTCTCAGATACGATCAGGACGGCTACCGTATTCGGGCAACACGAAGTCTTCGGCTCAACGGTACCAATCCTGCGTATGATTATACAACCGGATCGTTTATCTTCGATGATATCGCCGGTGGACACGATTACCATCTCTATTCGTTCTGGAATATCATGGGAGATGAAATTTATTGGCATGACCACAGCATTTCCGAGGGAGAAGCTTATCAACTTCCCGGAGTTTTTCTGTACGAGCCGGAACAGCCAGTAGTGTTAGTCGAACATATGGATGTCCAAGTTATCGACTTTCAAAACCTCTTTTCGAATTATAGATTTAATAATGCAGCTGCGTTCGGGGGTTCAGAGTACATGCGCTTCAACTACCAGGATGCGGCGACTATTGAGAATATCCTTGCTGACCCGGCGCATCCGTTGAATGACAATATAGAGATGGTGATCTCCCGGCCATTCGGTAATGATGCGGACGGCAATGAGGTATTCACTTCTCGTATCGCCGGCGGTGAGTACCGTGACCTCAGTACTCTTGGCATTACAGAAACAGATTACCAGCCTGCGTTCCAGCCGGGGGGGAATTTCTACGGGTTACCTCTCGCGGTCGGCGCACACCTAGTTCTCTACTACAACTCCGCTTTGATGGCAGCGACGCCGGTTCCCGCTACCACCGACGAGCTCCTTGCTCTTGATGCGGGCAATCCACCTGCCGGAACCGCCGGCTGGCTGGGCATGTTGGAGAATAGTAGGTACTGGTACATGCCGTGGCTCAACGGTTTCGGCGGTGCGTTATTTGATGCAGGCGGAAACGCTACTCTCGACACTCCGGAGATGGTATCGACCCTTACTTTTGCGAAGGAGCTTGTCGATAGCGGCTTAATTCCCGATGATCCTTTAGGCGCTGAATTCCTTACTTATGACAACGCTCAGGAGATGTTCCGGAACGGCGAGTTACCTATGCACATTAACGGTCCTTGGGCCGTTGAATATCTGCGGAGCGGAGCCGTCGGCGCCAATCTGCGGGCCGCGGTGATTCCCGCGGTTTCAGCAACAATGCAGCCTGCTCAGGCCTGGTACGATACTTTCAACATCTACATTCGCGATAATGGCGATCCGTCAACGGAACAGGCATATGCGGACATGCTTCTGACGACCCTTACGGAGGCAAGCATTGAGGCTGTGTATACTTTCGAAACCGAAATTTGGCAGGCCGTTCAATTGCCCGGACTCCTGGCAGCTCAGGACCTCCCCAACGTAACCGATCAGCTCACCCTAGATATCATGGCGGCGCTCCCGGCGGACAATCCGCAGCCTTACGGCGGTGTCATGAATGATATTTGGCCCGCGGTCGGTATGTACTTCGAGGATGTTATTCGCGGAACAATGACCCCCGCCGACGCGGCTGCGGCGATGCAGGCAGACATCCCATAGAAAGAGCTGCAACTATTTCGACTTTTTGCGGCCGCTCCCGGCAACGGAGCGGCCGTTTTTTATCGATGTATCCATGGGAACGCCTTGACCAGGGGCTTCTCATATTCATTCCGTTGTGGTAAACAAACTTTAGAGGAACATCCATGCCAGCAGAAATGACTCACAAAGAACGATTTATCTCAACTCTTAACCGGCAGCCGGTCGACAGGCTTGCATACGGCGACGGTCTCTGGGGCGAAACCAGAGCAAAATACATCAGTGAAGGAAAACTCGAGGAAGATGAGGACGCGATAAGCCATTTTGATATGAGCTGGCGCGGCAGCGGCTGGCTGAGCGGTATCGCTGATCTTGATTTTGAAGAGAAAATAGTTGAGGAAACCGACGAGACAAAATTAGTCTTGAACGGCAACGGCGCCCAACTTCGGTGGTGGAAAGACAAATCAGGAACCCCGGAGCATGTCGATTTCGCGGTGAGAGAACGCGGTCCCTGGGAAGAGATGATAAAACCTCATCTCTTGGATGTTGACCGACGGAGAATACCTTCTGAGGCATACCGAGATACAAAGAAATTGGCCGCCGATGAGGGCAGGGCTTTTGTATGGAGCGGTGTGGCCCCATTTGAGCAGATGCATCCTGTCTGTGGACATGAGTACATGCTGATGGGTATGGCCCTCGATCCGGATTGGGTTAAAGACATGGTGAATACCTTTGCTGAGTTCACTATAAATCACCTGGAGACTCTTTTCGCCGAGGAAGGTGAACCCGACGCTATGTGGTTCTACGAAGATATGGGATTTAAAGGCAAACCCTTTATGTCTCCCGCTATGTATAAAGAAATCATTCAGCCCGGCCATACCCGATTATTTGATTATGCCCACTCTCGAGGTTTGAAAGTCATTATACATTCATGCGGATTTGTTGAGCCTCTAGTGCCGGGATTGATACAAGCCGGCATGGACTGCCTCCAGGCAATGGAAGTAAAAGCAGGCATGGATGTCAGGCAATTGGTCAGAGACTTCGGAGAGCACCTTACTTTCTGCGGAAACCTGGACATCAGGATTATAGGCCGCAATGACAAAGATGAAATTGAGGAAGAGCTTCGGAATAAGATTCTACCTGTACTGGACGCGGGAAGCGGCTTTATCGTGCATTCAGATCATTCCATACCGCCGGAAGTTGAGCACGACACCCTCGACTGGTTTTTTCAAAGAGGGAGCAGGATAACTGAATGGGGCCGCGATTAAGTCGGCCCTATTACCCGCCAACCGCAATCGTGCTCAGCAAACTGATGTCGTTCAAATCGGTATAGTCATATTGACGCAGCCCCCCGGGTCCGATCACTATAGCGAGTCCCTGTCCGGCGATTACGTCGAAAACCTCAATATCCGGAACGTGATGTAACAGATCAATACTCGTGTCGTTGCTCACGTCATACACCTTGAGTCCGGCTATACCGTCGCAGAGAAAGAGGGTCGCGCCGTCGATGCCGAGGCCATACGGACCCTGCATTCCGAAGCTCTTTATCAGGACCGGAGACATCAAATCGGTTATATCGATAATATCCAGCTGATCACTCATGCCGCCGCAGCCTCTGCCGCTTCGCAATGTAACATAGGCGCGGGTGCTGGTCGCCACCACAGGATCACAACTCGTGGCGTGAGTGAACTCAGAGAGCTGCTGGGGGTACGCAGGGTCGGTATTGTCAAATATATACATGCCAGTCTGTGAGCCGATAAAAAGCTTGTCCTGATATGGAAAAATGGTTTCGATATCCCAGGCAAGCTGGATTTTGCTCCACACCGCGGGATCCTCAGGAACACTTATGTCAAAAAGCTGTATATAACCGGTGTGCAGCGCGTATAGATAGTTACTGACTATTGTAAACCTGGCCATCGAGCCGCCGGTACCCGACCCTGTCTCGGCTGTTCCAGCCAAGTCAACGGCATACAGCAAGTCAGTCCGTCGGAGTTCAACTCTGGTGTCCGTTTTATTCCAGCCGATGACAATACCTAAATCCTCATCTACCGGCTCAAGGATGTCTCCCCAACGGAAGCCATCCTCAAACCAGGGCTGCTGGGTATTGTACGGAAAAATGCTTTCAACCCGATCCACCTCAACAGGCAAAGCAGGATTACTGATATCGATGGCTACCAGGTCGATGAAACTATCCGCATACAGAATGGTTCCCTGGATCGCGATATCGACGTTTCCGAGAATTGGTATAAATGTCACCGGAACCGGATTCGAAGGATCGCTGTTATCGATTACATGCACTCCTTCATGGTATTCATTGATAAAAAGATAGGAATCTTTTGTATAAATCTTTCCGGTCTGTGTAATCGTTCTGGGTTCTTCCGTAATCACGGTTTTTCGAAACTCATCATAGCTCAGGTAAACCGGCTCGAAAGTGTCTACCCTGTGAATCTGAAAGCATCCGCTCATCAAAATGAGAACGGCAATAGCCATTAGAGCCCTGGCGAAAACGTGGTATTTATTCATATAAAAATCATAGGACATCCAGTGTCCAATTTCAATATAAGCCGAGACAACTCGGGCCTTTGAAAAGACCTTCTTCGTCCCTTCCATGTAGCAAAATCCTCCCGAATCAGGCATAGTGGGCCGGAGGTATCAATCCATTGCAGACCGGCTCATTCGACCTACTCACTCCTAAGGCGGTAATAAGCTCCGTCGAACAAACTCACCTCTATCAGCTCGATGGAATGGTTACCCCGTATCCGAGTTATGTAAACCGGGTATTTGGGCTGACAAGCGACACAGGTGAGCCGTTGGTAGTTAAGTTTTACCGGCCCGGCCGGTGGACCTACGATGCCATCCTGGATGAGCACGATTTCCTCGAAGATTGCGCGGCGGATGAGATTCCTGTTGTAGTTCCAATCAAGGACTCAGAAGGGGACACTCTTGCGGAGGTGACGGTTGCGGACAACGGCATTGAGGAAACATTCTTTTATGCACTTTTCCCGAGGATGGGAGGGCGGAATTTTGATGCCGAATCCGATGACGACTGGTACCGGCTGGGCACAATTGTGGGAAGGTGTCATACCACCGGCAAGAAACAGATTGCGGCAAACAGGGAAACCTGTCATCCAATTAAGAACACTGGCGCCTATCTACAGGAATTGCTAGATGAAAACCTGGTCAGCCCGATCTGTAGAGACGACTTCGAGACCGTCTGCAGGGATCTGATCGGTGAAATAGTACCGCTATTCGAGGACCTGGATATCCAGCGATTACATGGCGACTGTCATCGGGGGAATATTCTCGATAGGGCCGATGAGGGGCTTGTCCTCTACGACTTCGACGACATGGTGAACGGTCCGGCAGTCCAGGATCTTTGGCTGCTTCTACCCGACTACGCAGGGAACTGCCGCCGGGAGCTTCTGATGCTTCTCGATGGGTATGAGCAATTCGTAGAACTAGACCGATCAACCCTGAAACTTATCGAACCTCTCCGCTTTATGAGGATGGTGTACTTCCTCGTGTGGAGAGCGCGGCAGCGTCACGACTTCTGGTTCAATAGCAATTTCCCTGATTGGGGTACGGAAGCTTTCTGGATAAAAGAAGTAGAAGACCTGAGGGTGCAAAAGAATGTGATACGAGACTTCCTCGATGAATTTGCTGAAAACCAATGGAGTATTACGTAATGCTTGAGTTTACCGCCGTTGAATGGACGCTGCTCGCGGTTGGCGCAATAATCCTCGGAATTGCGAAGACCGGAATTCCTGGTATCTCTATCGTATTCATTCCGGTATTGGCTAGCATTCTTCCGGCCAAAGCGTCGACGGGATTCCTCCTTCCAATGCTGATAATCGGCGACATATTCGCGGTTCTCTACTATAAGAGACACGCTCAATGGAAGTATCTCATAAAGCTTATCCCTTTTTCTCTGGTCGGCGTCGCCATCGGATATTTCACCATGCGACTGATCAACAACGAGCAGCTGCAGCCGATTATAGGTATAATCGTTCTTGTCATGCTGGGTGTTCAATTCATTCGATCAAGAAGGAAGGAGCAGGATTCTATTCCCCAAGGCATCTGGTTCGCTCTCACGATGGGGATAGCCGCCGGGTTCACGACAATGATAGCCAACGCGGCGGGGCCGATCATGGCGATCTATCTTCTCGCGATGCGCCTTCCAAAAGAGCAGTATATCGGCACCGGAGCGTGGTACTTTTTTATCGTTAACTTACTTAAAGTGCCTTTGAGCGCCTCTCTTGGTCTGATTACCGGAGCGAGCCTTTTGGCCAACGCAATGCTCATACCAGGTATCGCAATAGGGGCGTTTATCGGAATCAAGGTATTAAAACGGATACCGCAGAAAGCTTTTCGAATCGCTATACTCGTTATTGCGACCGGCAGCGCGATTCGCTTGCTATTTATGTAGCGGTCGACTCACCGCATCAATTCGCTGGCAAGGAGAAGAAAGTGAACGAAGAGTTACCGAACATCATACTCATCATTACCGATCAGCAGCGCTTCGACACGATTAACGCCCTCGGGTTTGATTACATGAATACTCCCAACTTAGATCGATTAGTGCGAGAAGGCGTTTCATTTACCAACTGTCATATAACAGCACCTTCCTGCGTTCCGTCGAGGGCCAGTCTCTTTAACGGGTTATATCCGCATACGTCAGGCATATACAAAAACGGAGATCGATGGACACGATCATGGGTCGAGAATATGGCGGACGCCGGCTATCACTGCGTCAATATCGGCAAGATGCACACGGTTCCTTTTGAAACACCTCTTGGATTTCACGAACGGTACGTCGTTGAGAATAAAGATCGGTACCTCGAAGGACGATATTATTTCGATGAGTGGGACAAGGCATTGGCAGCCAATGGATTGGTAAAGCAGCAGCGGGAGCTATACCGAGAACGAGAGGACTACACGGATCGTCTCGGGGCGTTTGAGTGGAATCTGCCGGAAAAAATGCACTCCGATATGTTCGTGGGCGATACGACCTCCTGGTGGCTCGACAGCTACCCTCAAACTCACCCCCTCTTTATGCAGATCGGTTTTCCGGGCCCCCACCCGCCTTATGATCCTCCAAGACGTTACGCTGAACAGTACCTAAAAAAGGATCTTCAGCTCGCAGCGGTAACAGAAGATGATCTGCAAGGCCAGCCGGCCGCGCTTAAAAAACTGCGGGAACACAACACTGAAATCGATCACGATTCTGTCGTTCACAAGCTCGATCCCTCACCAGAACAGCGCCACTTGCAGCGAGCGTATTATTTGGCAAACGTCACTATGATAGATGAAAACGTGGGCCAAATTATGGATGCACTCGAACGAAACGGCTATGTTGAAAATTCCGTTATTATTTTCACGTCGGATCACGGAGACTGCCTTGGAGACC
>JABGPX010000446.1 GCA_018644745.1 Spirochaetales bacterium | reverse complement strand
GAACAGGGCGCCATGTACGGCTTTCCGCACCTCGACCTTGATCCTGAAACCCGCGGTGCGATCGGCCCGGTATTCAGATCCGATTGGCTTGAAGAGACCGGTCAATCGCTCCCGGTATCGATGGAGGAATGGGAGACCGTCCTCCGGTCATTTAAGGACTATAATTTCGACACAAACGGTGATTTTACGAAGTATCCGCTGTACATCATTTCTTTTATCAGCCCGGATACAGGGAATATCGCCTTTCCATATCTCACCGAGAGTAATATTTTCGCGGGAGCCTATGGCACATCTCATTCATTCTATATGGATGGAGAGCTGGTTCGGTTCGGGCCGATTGAACCGGCATACCGGCAGATGCTTCGAACCCTCGCCGGCTGGTACGCGGAAGGACTCATAAACCCGTCCCTGGCGGCCGCCCCGAGAGCAATCGGCAGCAGAATACTCGAATGGCTCGCAAGATGCGGAGCCACGGTACTCGACCTCTCCGCGATTGCATTTGTATCTCCGCTCTCACTCGCACCCGCCGGGTTGCCCGGCTTTGGAGGTGACGGCCCGGCGCTCGGAGGAACTCTTAGGCCCGTATACTCCGGCGACAGAACCGTCGCCGTTTCATCGGCATGTATGGTGCCGGAAACCGCCGTAAAATGGCTGGATATCGGATACAGCGACGCAGGTCATCTCCTGTACAACTACGGAGTCCCTGGGGTGACTTACCGGATGGAAAAGGGCGTGCCTGTGCTTACGGATGAAACAGAAATGGATTTCCTATCTCGTGCGAAGCAAGGGAACTTTAGCAGTACCGATCTTTTCACAACGTCCCGCGGATTGGTCGGAGGTCCGTATGTTTCGGATCCATCACTTGCAAAGCTTGTAAGCAATGCTGCATTTTTGAAAACTGCTGGAGACCCGTCTCTTTGGTCGACACGCGGAACCGAACCTGTCGAGCACTACCTGAACCAATACCCGCGAGAAAAGAGTGAGTTCAACGCGCTGATAACGCCGATTCGCCGGCACGTTTTCATGAACTTTGCGGCTTTTATTTCAGGGCAAAGGCCGCTGGAGGAATTTGAAAGCTTTCAGATAGAAATCGAAGAGATGGGCATAGGCAGAGCGATTGAACTGCTCATGCGGAGCAGAAACAACGTGCTCGCCAAGAGAGTTGCATTCTAAGGTCGCTGCATGTAGGAACTCAAGAAATCACCCAACGATCTCAGAGCAAATGTTAAATCATCCACGACCGGCAGGAAGACAACCCGGAAGTGATCGGGTTCCGGCCAATTAAAACCTGTGCCTTGGACAAGCAGGACCTTCTTTTCCCGGAGAAAATCTAGTACAAACTTCTCGTCACTTTCTATATGAAACTTCGAGGTATCAACTTTTGGAAAGCAGTACAGCGCGGCCTCGGGCTTTACACAGGTCACACCGGGAATCGATGTCAGCAGTTCATGGCAAAGATCCCGCTGTTCCCTGAGCCGGCCGCCGGGGGCGACAAGGTCGTTTATACTTTGATATCCGCCAAGGGCAGTCTGAATGGCGAACTGAACGGGGACATTGCTGCAGAGCCTCATATTGGCCAGCATGTCCAGCCCGCTCATATAATCGGCGGCGTCCGATGTATTCCCGCTCACAGTCATCCAGCCCGATCTGAATCCTGCGGAACGATAGGATTTCGAAAGACCGTTTAGAGTGATTATGAGTAAATCATCCGCAAGTGATGCAAGAGAAGTATGATCGAATGTGTCGTACAGCACTTTATCGTAAATCTCATCAGCATATAAAATCAGCGAATGCTCTCGAGCTATCTGAATTATTTGTTCAAGTACTTCGGCAGGATAGTGACTTCCGGTCGGGTTATTCGGATTTATAACGACAAGGGCTTTCGTTTTTGCATTGATCTTTTTCCTGATATCTTCGATATCCGGATACCAGCAAGCCTGCTCATCACACCGATAATGAACTGCCGTTCCTCCAGAAAGATTTACCGCCGCCGTCCAAAGCGGATAATCGGGCATGGGCAAGAGCACCTCATCGCCGCTGTCGAGAAGCCCCTGCATCGCCATTACAATTAATTCGCTGACCCCGTTACCGATGTAGATATCATCGATTTCGACTCCTTGAATTCCTTTGGATTGAGAATACTGCATTACCGCCTTTCGGGCTGAGAACAGACCTTTCGAGTCGCTATATCCCTGGGCATCATGCAGATTGATAATCATATCGTGAAGAATCTCATCGGGAGCGAACAAGCCGAAGGGGGCCGGATTTCCAATGTTCAGCTTCAATATCGAATTGCCCTCATCCTCGAGACGTTTTGCCTCTTCAAGAACAACTCCGCGAATGTCATAGCAGACATCATTGAGTTTTTTGGATTTGGATATCATGCTCATATTATTTATAGAAATCTCCGTGTATACGTGTAGGATTAGTGAACAGCTTCGCTCTCGTTTGGGAGGTTATCTGCCGGGGAGTTCGGCGTTTCAAGATAGAGCCAGTCGGTCGCCTCCTCAACTAGCTTTGATAAGATTACCACCTGAACATTGTTTCGGCTTCGCTCAATTTCCCGCGCCCAAAGCACCGGTGTGAATCTCTTTTTCAATCTAGCCTTATTGTCATCAATGATCTCAGACGCACCCTTGTTTTCCGGATTAATCGAATTGAGCAGGTATATAGCAAGTAGTAAAAGAACCGGTTCGATTTTTTTTCCGGGGATTTTTATAAGTGCTTTTTCGGCCTCCGGTTTTTTCCCTTGCAGAAT
>JABGPX010000969.1 GCA_018644745.1 Spirochaetales bacterium | reverse complement strand
CCGGATAATCTGCGGGCCGTCGAAGGAAGTGACCGACTATCTTCTGAACGCGATTACTCTCGGCAAGGGAACGATATCTTAAGGCTTTTTAAAAAACCTCTTCGATTTGTTCATATTCCGGCACTTTTATCTCGGCACCGGTTTTTTCCGTTAGCAAAGCTGCCAATGCGTGAGCCGCATCAGGCTCGCCGTGAGTAACATAAATCTTACTCGGGCTCTTTTTGATATCCTGCACCCAGCTCATAAGCTCTTTCTGATCAGCATGTGCGGAGAATCCATGAATTTGCCGGATTTGAGCCCGTACCTGACGCTCGGTACCAAAAAGCCGCACTTCTTTCTTCCCCTCAATGATGTCACGTCCGAGGGTTCCGAAGGCCTGGTAGCCGACAAAAAGCACAATTCCCGCCGGTCTGCCGATATTGTGCTCGAGATGATGTTTTATCCTGCCGCCGGTACACATTCCGGAAGCCGCGATGATTACCGCCGTACCCTTAATGTGATTGATCGCTTTGGAATCCGCTACACTCGACACCATCTTTAAATTCGGCATGGTAAACGGCGAATTTCGGTGGGCGAGAAGATCCTTTGTCTCTTTGTCGAACATCTCCGCGTGGTCGCGAAAGACTTTGGTAACCCTTACCGCCATGGGACTATCGACAAAAGTCATGAGATGGGGGATTCGATCAGCAAGAAGCAGCTCGTTAAGGCGATAGAGCACTTCCTGGGTCCTGCCCACCGCAAAACTGGGAATAATCAGGTTTCCTCCCTGACGATTCGCGTCGTTTACCGCGTCCGCGAGAAGCGAGTCTATGTCGCTCTTATCTTCATGTATCCGGTTGCCATAGGTAGATTCCATAACAATAGCGTCTGCCTCGCTAAAAATAGTCGGATCCTCGAGAATCGGCTTGTCCCATCTCCCGATATCTCCAGAGAATATCAACGTTTTTGCATCCACCCCTGTGCCTATTCGAATCCGGACCATTGATGAGCCGAGGATATGCCCCGCGTCATGAAAACTCACTTCCAGGCCGGGAGCGATTACTACCTGTTCGTCATATCGGTGAGGAGCAAACAGAGGCAGGCTGTCTTCGGCATCTTCGGTTGTATAGAGAGGTACGATTACCCGCTTGCTCTTCCTTTTCTCCCTCTCATGACGACGTCTTTTGAATGCCGCGTCTTCTTCCTGAATATGAGCTGAATCCAGCAGCACTATCTTGGCAATTTCCGCGGATGCGGATGTGCAGTGAATATCTCCTTGAAAACCCTCTTTCACAAGTTTAGGGATAAGACCACAATGATCCAGATGCGCGTGGGTAAGCAGAACACTGTCTATATCAGAAGGCGGAAAAGGGAAGGGATCCCAGTTTCGGCCTCGATATTTACGCTCCTGGTAAATTCCGCAATCAATGAGGATGTTTTTCCCCATCGTTTGAAGTAGATATCTCGACCCGGTGACATTCTGCGCGGCCCCCAAAAACTGAATGGTTGTGTTCATACGTACTCCTCATATGTCCGTACAAATATACCATGATACGGTCGTTAGAAGAAATAATGGGCAGCTCTATTTACGGCTACTTTGACCTGTGGCACATACGAAAATGAGAATTGTTTTACATGCGGTGTATCTGTGTACATTTGCAGAAATTTTGAATACATTAGCTGTACGCTAAACATTCAGAGAAGAGGTTTTCGAGGGTGATCGTAAGACAACTCGTTGTTGGTCAACTCCAGACCAACTGCTATATCGCTGCGTGCGAAGATACAAAAGAGGGTGTGGTTATCGATCCTGGTGATGATCCCACCCGTATTATGGGTGAAATCGAAGACCAGGGAATCGATATTAAATACATCCTGATTACTCACGCACATTTCGACCATATAGGTGCAACGGAAGTACTCAAAAGGCGTCTGAAGGTGCCGCTTGGTCTTCATCCGCTGGATCTCCCGCTGCTGCAGGAAAAGGGCGGAGCAGGGGTGTTCGGCCTGGACGCACCGCAATGCCCGGATCCGGATCTCGATTTGCAGGAAGGGATGGATATCTCCTTTGGGTGCTGCAATCTGAATGTACTGCTCACTCCAGGGCATACACCCGGACACGTCAGTTTCTTTGAAAAAAGCGAGAACATTCTCTTTGACGGTGATGTACTTTTCGACGGCGGAATCGGCAGAACAGATATTCCCGGCGGCGATTCCGCCGCAATAATGCATAGTATTCGAGAGGTTCTTTTTGCTCTACCCGCGGAGACAATCGTATATTCGGGACACGGCAATCCCACGACTATCGGCCAGGAAAAATCATCTAACCCCTGGTTGGGTATGGAATAGCCGATACTACATGATTCTGCGCAAGATATTCGCTATCGCGGCCGCTTTCATCTTCCTAGTAACAAGCCACGGATTCGCGGCTCCTTCCACCGCTGTAGGCAAAACAACCGCGGTATTCACGGTCGGCTTCATCTTTCCCGCGGGCGCGGCTGTATATCCCGGGCTGGATTTTACTCTTGCTTCATTCTCCCTGAAAGAAAGGACTGTGATCGGAGCCGGTATCTCGGCTCGAGGCCAGCTTGCTTATGTTGAGCGGAAAGAACTCTGGTCAATGACCGCGGTAGGGGGCGGTTTGTTTGCGTCAGTTGAGATGGCTTACAAAAACCTGCTGTTTTTCCTGACTCCCGGCATCGGTGTCAGCCTATTTGCTTTTTCCGGAGACCCGGCCCATTACTCTACACGAGACACTTCTGAATTCGGCTTCGCGGGTTTCG
>JABGPX010000574.1 GCA_018644745.1 Spirochaetales bacterium | reverse complement strand
GAGTCTGAAGTTCCTCTTCTTTTAATTCAATATCGCCGGCCACATCCGCAAGACCGTTCGCAGGAAGATCAATCTCCGGAATGCCCTCGAGAGCTTGTCCCACCACTGCGGCTCGCACAGTTAGTTTATCCTCGGAAACAATGTAGAAATCTGCGTTATCTTTGATTTTGACAAACTCTGCTTTTGAGAAAAGATAGAGATGTATATCAATTCCCTTCTCGGCAAGCGAAGCAATGTCAGCAGGATTGTAGCTGCCCCACGGAGCAAGGCGTTCATATTCGCGTCTGACCCGGTCTAATTCCTCACCAAGCTCTCTCTGTCTGAGCTGATTCGTTATTACCCGGCTTATCACAGCATCGCCGTCGAGCGTGTGCTCTTCGGCGATATCGTCAGATTTATCTTCCTGCTGGAGAATGAGAAGAGAACGATCTCCATCCGCTCTCTTTTGGACTAATTCGTCCAGGTCAGGGCTTTTTGTGTCCAGGTATTCGAGATGAATAACACCAACCTTACGCAATTCATCAAGACTCTCCTCGATAGTCGAAGAAAGAGTAATCAATGAAATTTTCTTCATTTTTACGATCATGCAACGACTTCCTGAACCAGATTCCTTTTCGCGATCTTACCTCGCACAACCGCCGCGGTTTGCTGATCGCCGAGGTATATACGTATGTTGCGTATATTCTCTTTGGCTTCCGGTATTTTGACTTTTTCGAAAAGATTGACCCTTTGGGTAGTGACCCGAAGCTCGTCATTGAGTTTTTCACGCTGCTGCTCGAGCACTTCTATCTCCGCATCCAATGTCAGTAGCTTTTTGAGAGCACTCAAACCTGCGTCTACCCATAACGGCATCGCCATCAGATCATAGCGCTCTTCGGTGAATGCAATACGTTCAAACAGCGGGATGTCAACGCCGGCGATATTGCCGTCGCCGGTAACAAGTTCACTGATCTGTAAATACTGTGCAAGCTGAACATCCTCTCCGTAAACGGCGATCCATGATTGAATCGAGGAGTATAATGTCTCCCGATCCGCTGTTTTTTTATTTACCTCCACGTCTATCTGTCTGATAACCAGCTGAAGCTGCTGTTTCTTGAGCATGAGCGTCGGCAGATAGCGTTCGAACCTTTTCAATGAGTCCTTTTGGCTCTTCAGTTCGTTTTTGGTTAGCTTGATCTTTGCCATTTCTACGCAGGCCAGTACTCGTTGAGCAGTTCAGAACGCATACCGGTCTCTTCTTTCGAGAAACAATCCGAGAGGATTTGCCATCCCTTATCAAGGGCGTCTTCCAGAGGAATATTCAGGGCCAGATCCATCATATCCTGCTCAAAGGTAATTCCATATTTCAATAATTTCTGATCCCAGTCGGACATTCTAAATCCCATTGATTTCTTTTCCTGGGATTCGAGGCACGCGGCATATAACTTGATCATTGCATCCATGAGAGGGCGGTGATCACTACGTGTGCGCGAGTTTACCATCTGCTTTAACCGGGAAAGTGAGCCAAAGGGCTCAATTCTACCGTTTCGCAGATAATACTGTCCTTCAGTGATGTATCCAGTATTGTCGGGTACAGGATGGGTAACATCATCGCCGGGCATCGTGGTCGCAGCAAGGATGGTTATTGAACCCTGGCCTTCAAAATCGACCGCCTTCTCATATCTGGAAGCAAGTTGACTGTAGAGATCCCCCGGATAACCTCGATTGGATGGCACCTGCTCCATGGTAATGGCGATTTCCTTCATCGCATCGGCAAAGTTTGTCATGTCAGACAACAGCACCAATACTCTCTGCCCCTTTAAGGCAAACTTTTCCGCCACCGCGAGAGAGATATCAGGCACCATCAGACACTCTACAATCGGATCAGAAGCCGTATGGACGAAAAACACGGTTCTTGACAGTGCGCCGCCCTCTTCTAGTGTTTCCTTGAAAAAAAGTTAATCGTCATATTTCAGCCCGCAGCCGCCAAGAATAATCATATCGACTTCAGCCTGCATGGCAATTCGCGCCAGAAGATCGTTATACGGCTCACCGGAAATTGAGAAAATCGGCAATTTCTGACTTTCGACGAGGGTGTTAAAAACATCGATCATCGGCAAGCCGGTCCGAATCATCTTTCGCGGAATGATACGTTTCGCCGGGTTTACCGAAGGCCCGCCAATTTCAATGAGATTCTCGGTGAGAGAGGGTCCGTTATCACGAGGCTGTCCGCCTCCATCAAAAATACGACCGAGAAGATTGTCCGAAAATGACACCTGCATGGGATGACCAAGAAAACGCACCTCGTCGCCTGAGGAAATACCTCTGCCGCCGGCGAAAACCTGGAGGGAGATTGCGTCTCCTGCCATGCGAATAACCTCGGCGAGGGACTCGCCATGGCCGGATGTGACAATCGCAAGTTCGCCGTAGCGCACCCCTTCTGCTTTTACAGTTATGACGTTTCCCGAAATATAATCTATTTTGCTGTATACCTTTCGCATTACCTGCTCTCTCCTTGAAACGTCACTTAAGCGGTCTGTGAACCGAGTCTTTCACCTATCATTGATTTCAGCTCCGACTCGATACTCTCGAAACCTTCAGAATGCCATTCAGAGACATTGTGGTCCAAAAACTTCTGCCGAATCTGGTAAAACCAGGAACGGGCTTCGGCCTTATTATCGAATACAAACTCCCCTTCGAGAACAGTATTGAGCAACGCCAAATCGTGATTCTGCCGCTCGAGACTTACAGCCATATCTACATTGTTAAAGCTGTCCTGCTGC
>JABGPX010000967.1 GCA_018644745.1 Spirochaetales bacterium | reverse complement strand
ATTGTTATGGAGATCAGCTCCTTTCAAAAAGTAATTGATCCTCTCGAGGATATGTACAGAATGGCGTATCCGACTCATGAAACGGAAATTCCCGCGATTAAAGAATCGCTGAGTAAGATACGAGAGGGTGTACTCGAGCGAAACCAGCACAATCAGGAATTGCTTCGAACCAGTATGGGCGAAATGCGACAGAAGATTTCCGATCTTCGATCGATTAGAAAACTCACAACTCCGATACTCTCCGAACCAGTGCCTACCCTCATTGATACCACTGCCTGATTTCCCCATAGTTCTGGGCATAACCGGCGGCTACTGCGCCGGTAAGGATGTGGTGTGCTCACTGCTTTCATCCCGCGGTTTCTACGAAATAGATGAAGACCATATTGGTCATCTTGCACTTGAATATAAAATCGAAGAGATAACTTCCGCATTCGGAGATTCAGTACTTTCCGTCGACGGTGCCGTAGACCGTCGTGCCCTTGGAAAGAAAGTCTTTAATAATCCGACTGATCTTGAGAGTCTTGAAGGGATAGTACATCCCTGGATGGTAGAGGAGACTCGAAAGCAGATAGTGAGTTCCGACGGAGAGCTCCTTCTCATTAATGCGGCAATACTTTTCCACATGGGGCTGCATGTTCTCTGTGATGCGGTTGTAGAGGTTACAGCACCGACGTTAGTTAGAGCGTTTCGCGGTCTCCGCCGCGACAAGATAGGACTTTGGCAGGTTCTTAAGAGAATTCAGTCGCAGATGAGTGACAAGAACCCACAGCATTTCCTAAACGAGAGGGGCGCTTCTGTCGATATAGTAAGAGTGAGTAACGGCGGAAACAAACGCGCACTCTCCCGGCAGGTTGAACGGGTTTTGTCGAATTATGGAATTACAGGACGGTTACGTTAATGGGACAGCAGAAAGTTCTCTGGATAGTTTTCTCGGTTACCCTTTTTCTATTGGTTGTTGTGGTTGCCGGATTTATTTGGTTTCTACCGCCGGATAATACTCCCGGTGAAGAGACTCGTAATACAGACGCCGCGGATCAGTCGGCGACAACCCTTGATCCGATTGAATGGGTGCGGGACGGCGGCAAAATACCGGGTATAACCGAAGAGGCAGCCGAAGGAAAAGAGATCGACGGTGATTTGCTTATCGTATACGGTGAGTCGAATGATAGTTCAGAAGGATCCGCGGTCGAAGTTGATCCTGCGTCCGCAACTGCGTCCGCAACTGCGTCCGCAACCGAAGATGATAACGTCACTGTTCAGGATGTAATAATAGAACCGAAGGATGTGTCAGAACCGATAAAGGTGATTGCCGCGCAGGAGCCGAAGGTCAGCTCTCCGCCGGTGACTAGGTCAAATACTGTTTCATCCGTACCCCGGGCTGTCGCATCCGAACCCGTGCCGCAGAAGTCGGTGACGGTTACCCAGTACTGGATACAGGCAGGATCTTTCCAGAGTCAATCCCGGGCTGAACAGACTCAAGGCTTGCTTGCGGACAAGGGATGGAACACCCGGATAATATCAAGAGATGTGAGCGGCGATATCTACTTCAGGGTCCGTCTTGGTCCTTTCGAGAACGAACCGGAAGCCGAGAAGTTTCTTGGCTGGATAAAAGGCATCGACACTTTCGAGAGCAGTTACATCTCTGAGGTTTACACCAGCCGCGGTCTCAATTAGCCGGCAGTCCGAAGGCAATCGGCGGGATTTATTCCGCTTTAAATATATATGACAGCGAAATGCATCGGTTTTCCGGTGCGCTTCGCTGTTTTTTTATCTGTGCCACTTCATCCACTTTATCATGATATTTTTTACTCGCGGAGTGAGCCGGCTCTTGAAGTATTCTTTCGCGGCTCTTCTTATGCCCTCTGCCTGGGTCGGGTAGGGATGGATTGTTTTTGCGATTGTTCCCAAACCGAGCTTTCCCGCCATTGCGAGGGTTATCTCACTGATCATTTCTCCCGCGTGGGGCGAGACGATTGTCCCTCCGACTATGATGTCGGAACCTAACTTTGTGTAAATTTCCACGAGCCCGTCTTCATCGCCGTCAAGAATGGCTCTATCTAATTCATTGAAAGAATAGCTGTAAGTATCCGTATCTATACCTTTCGCCGCGGCCTCGGCGGGATACAGGCCTACATGCGCCACTTCCGGATCTGCATAGATGCTCCAGGGGATTGTTAGGCTGTCAGTTTTTTTACTTCTGAAGAAAAGGGCGTTCTGAATAACTATTGCTGCGAGAGCCTCTGCTGTGTGAGTGAATTTGTGTTCCGAGCAGATATCTCCTGCGGCATAGATCCTTTTATTACCTGTCTGCAAATATTGATTCACCGCCACGCCGGTTCTCGGGTTGGATTTCACTCCGGCTTTGTCCAAACCAAGGCGTTCAATATTTGGTGCTCTACCGACGCTCACAAGTATTTCGTCGACGACAATCGTTCCGGAAGTGCCTTCTCTCGTGTAATGAATTGTCTTGCCTCGGGAACTCAACTCTACTTTCGTAGTACTGCAGTTTTTCAACAGATTTATATTATCCTCGGAAAGCGCGCTCTCGAGAATGTCCGCGATATGGATTGGTTCTCTTGGAAGCACATGATCGGAAATTTCGAGAAGATGAACCGTGGAGCCGAACCGTGCAAAAGCCTGGGCCATCTCGCAGCCAATTGGTCCCGCGCCGATTACAGCGAGCGATTTTGGCAATTCGGTGAGTGAGAATACTGTTTCGTTGGTAAGATATCCCGCTTCTTCAAGGCCGGGAATAGAGGGTGCG
>JABGPX010000966.1 GCA_018644745.1 Spirochaetales bacterium | reverse complement strand
TTTCTTGAAAATTTCGCAGGTCGCACCAGCAAATGGTATCGAGCCGGTAACCGCATCGGATTCCAGGTCGTCTATTACCGCCAATGCCGCTTTACAAACAGCATGCATGGGGTGAGGTTTTTTTGTTTTATCGAAATTTTGATTGGCAGAGGTAAAACACTCTTTCGCTTTCATATAGCTATTCGGAAAATAACTGCCTCCAATCCAGGTTTTGGCTTCAGCCATTCCAGGATAATCAGGAATATCACTGTAGGCTTTATATGCCCTCTCGCGACTCTCAAAAGCCTTTTTGGGTTTTCGAGCATTTGAATACTCAATGCCCAAGGTCATCATTTTGTCAGCATATTGCTTTTTGGGAAGCCACTTCTCAGCAATATCTGCAGATTCTTCCCAAAGCGGAATCGCATACTCAATGCCCTGAGGGAATCTGACTGCTTGCGCCTTCAAGTTGAGAAGCTCCGTATATTGGCTTGCCCAGCGCGGTGACTTTGGTACCTTTCGCAAAATCTCCAGTGTGTCGTTCACCTGCTCTACAACTGTATCATACTCGTATTTTTGCAGCGAAATGTGTGCGATAGAAATGATCTCGGCAATTACTAATAATGTGAAATGGACGGGAAGCGGATGACTTTCGAACTCGGATTTCACTGATTCGATCAGTTTTTCTTTTATACGAGATCTCGCGGCATGTAATCGCGACTTTATCGCAGAGGGAGTTGCATCAAGATATGCGGCGATCTCCGTGATCGGCATATCATCGAGATAATGAAGCGTGACGGCCTCTACCTGTTTCGGCGTTAAGGCATTGAAAAGCGAGTGGATAAACTCGGGCAGGTTATTATCCCGATGGATGTTTTTATCATCCGGCGCCGCATCAATCGACATTCCAAGGTCTTCAGATAACGCTGCGCTCATGTTTCTTTTTGTATGCGAATGTCGAATACGACTCACACAAAGATTCCTAGCTATTTGCATTAGCCAGGAGCTGAATTTTCTATCATCTTTCAACTGAGCGAGTTTGGTGAAGGCGGTCACAAACGCATCTTGAGCCAATTCCTGTGCATTTTCGAAATTGTTGAGGTAGCTATAACAGATGCTATATACGGCTGTTTGATGACGAGAAATGAGGGAAGTAATTGCCTCAAGTTCATTGTTCTTGGCCCGGCGCACTAAGTCTGAATTATCCATGGTACAACCTCCTATTCATTATGACGCCGAAATGATGATTATGGTTGCCTTTCCTCCGGCATTCGCAGCGTTTTCATGAAAAAGACAGTAAATATCGCTATCATTTATGGGTCAGAATACACTACATCTATAAAGGCGAGAAAAAGGTACAGACCTTAGGTGAATGATCTGCAACCGAAATGCAAAACCTCTGAAACAGACACCGATCTTGTTATCCAATCACGACGTGGGAATAAGAGCGCCTTTAGCGAACTGTGCCGGAGGTATCTGCAGAGCGTACGCGGCGTTGTCTGGGGGATTGTAGGGAACAGAGACGTTACCGATGATATTTGCCAGGATGTATTTCTTATTGCGTTTCGCTCGTTGGGATTGCTACACGACTATGAGAAATTCGCGAGTTGGATCTACTCTATCGCGAGGTTTCAAGCCTACCGGTTTCTTCGAGAGAAAAAGAGTCTCGAGATAAAAGGGTTACTTGATAATGAGCCGGACCTCATTGGAGAGTTTCGGACTATCACCGATCCGGCCGATATATTGGATCGCAATGAGACCATTCGACATCTTCACCACATGGTGTTGAAAATGAAATTGGAATACCGGGAAGTTGTAGAACTTCGCTACTGGCGAGACATGCCGATAAAAGACATTGCGGAGTTTATAGGACTTCCTGTACCAACGGTGAAGTGGAGATTATACAAAGCACGAGAGGCGCTGCGAGTAATGGCAGCAAAACTACAGATAGGAGGATGAGAATGACCGAAGAACAGAAGTTTATGGGTATGATGGGACTACTAAAGGCAAATGTGAAAACCGCCAGGGAAGCGACAATGACAGGGGCATTCAGGAAGAGCCGAGGCGCGCTCATGCAGACCTACAATAATGTATATACGGAGCTTCAAAAACTCGGGCTCATACCGGAGGAGTTTTTCAATCTCGCAGATGAGAACTCCACTCTAGATGACATCGGGGTATTGAGCAGAAATCTAGTTGGATTTCTTGAGGCGTCACTAGGGAAAGGCTCTGATTCTGACGGAGTTAGTTTTCAAGATGCATTTGCCAATTTTGGGGAAATATTTGGAGAAAGTAACTCTGAAGTTGAAGACTGATCCTCAAGGTATCTTTTTATGAGTTTGATTTTGTGGATGGCCAAAATCACTATTACGATTCTCGACCTGTTGGAAAAAGTTGAGAGCAGAATCGGTGTTCCTGTCAGTATCATTGAAAGCGGAAAATCTATGGACGCCATGTTTGAGACAAGCAGGTAGTTTGAAAGCCCGAGCAAGTCTGCGGTCAGCCAACCGTACATTTATGCTATTCGTTTCTGGGTGATTTCCAATGAGTGCCAGTCTCCGTCTCTGTGGACTTGCGTGCGAGATTTGGTCCCAATATGCTTGCCGGCGCTATCTAGGATCGCCAATAATTCATCGTCGTTACCAATCTCACTCATCATTTTGCATCTTCCTATATCCTATCAAAATTGTTTCTGAGGACACATATATTCATATCATAGCTGCCCCGCAAATATACACCTCACACGAGAGATGGTACTTGCCACAGCCAATATCAAAAACGAGAAGCTC
>JABGPX010000425.1 GCA_018644745.1 Spirochaetales bacterium | reverse complement strand
ATCCGAGGCGACTATGCGGTCGAGCTGTATGACGAAGTCTTCAATCCCCAGGAAGTAGAAACAATCTCGGGAATCTATGGAGAGGCAGGATTCACCATAACCGACAAGTTCCGTTTCGAAGCCGGCTACATGTGGCCATGGGAATCTGACTTCACCTTTGGTGAGGACGATTATATCCACCTTGAAGCGCAGCTCTTCAGCGGGCTCATTCCTGTAATCGATATCTCAGGTTCGATCACCTATGATAGGACTAAGTTCATTCCGACGCTCATCAATGGCGATGCTAACGGTCTGTCATTATTTGATGCCAACACGGTTCTCAAAGGTGAGTTGATCTATCCTATCGCACCGACTCTAGACGTTGCGATTCTCATCACAACGACAACCGCTCATAACGATGATGGCGAGGTGCTTCTTGACACCAACGGCAATACCAAAATTAGTCCGTCGGTGAGCATAGAGACAAGAATACACTTCTAGGCCTGATGGCTTTACAAGAAATATCCCGGAGAATCCATATTCTCCGGGATTCCGAAGCGCAGAAACTGGCGGCCGGCGAGGTAATCGACCGGCCGCTTTCTGTTGTTAGAGAACTCCTCGACAACGCTATTGATGCCGGAGCGACAGAGATTTCAATTTCGATCGAGAGCGGCGGTATCAAGAGTATTCGTGTAACAGATAACGGTGCAGGCATGTCTGCGGATGACCTGAAGCTCTGCACATTGCCGCACGCCACCTCAAAGATTGAAAAAACAGAAGAGATTTATGCTCTTCACACCCTCGGTTTTCGCGGTGAGGCCCTCGCGAGTATTGCCGCGTGCTCGAAACTTACGATAAGCAGCACATCGTTAGAAACTCCCGAATCCGGCAGCCGAATAATCGTTCATGGCGGTCAGGTTATCTCGTTAGATGATTTCTCAGCTCAGCCAGGCACAATGGTAGAAGTCAATGACCTTTTCTATTCCTTGCCGGGACGTAGAAAATTCCTCAAACGTGTTTCTTCGGAAGCACAGCAATGCAAACAGGCGCTCATCGAAAAAGCCCTGCCCTTTCCGCATATCTCATTTAGATTTTTTTCCGATGGGATTATGAAAATGTATTTGCCGGCCCAGTCACTGTTAGAACGAGCAGCGGCGATATACCCGCAGACTTTGGACCCATCCCTTTTAGAATTTACTGAGGGAGATTACTCCGGCTATCGCTTACAGGTAGTAATGACGAATCCGGGTTACTCAAGAAGAGACCGGAGGTTTCTCCATGTGTACATTAACCGTAGAAGAATCCAGGAATTCTCTCTGGTGCAAGCGGCGGCGTACGGTTATTCTGAACACCTACCCGGGGGAGCATTCCCGGCGGTATTTCTCTTCGCCGATGTTGAACCTCATCTGGTAGATTTCAACATCCATCCCGCGAAAAGAGAGGTTCGGCTGAGAAATCTGCCGTCGCTTCACAGCGATGTGGTTGCTCTTATTCGCAGCCGGCTCTCTTCCAAAAAAATACAGGCCGGCGTATCAAGCGATTATCAGCAGGACCTGCTTGTATCAGATGGGAAGCCCGCCTACCGGGAATCAAACAAACAATTCAAGCCTTCGGCCCAAGCTATTGAAATAGCATCACTGACCGGAGAGTTTTCCGGCTCCACATTGTATTCAGGGAAAAAAAACGAGCTCCCTGATGAGGTCGGCATCCGGGCGAGATACTACGGCCAGCTCTTCGGCCTCTTCCTTCTCGCCGAACGCGACGGGAGCTTTTACATCATAGATCAGCATGCGGCGCACGAGCGCATCATCTATGAGCAATTGCGTAACCGTGAACCGCGAGTCCAGAACCTTCTGGTTCCTATACATATCGAGCTCGACGATGATGAAGAACAGCGTCTTGAGAAGGATATCGAGCTATACAGAATTTTTGGTATATCCCTTGAAAAAAATGCGCGGGGCTCATGGCTGCTCACGGCATGCCCAGATCTGTGTTTTGCAATGAAAGAAGATCTTGTCGATTTTATTCGGGGCCGCAAAGGCGACGCTCCTGCTCTCGAGCAGGAACTATTCGCAACTATTTCGTGCAGAGCAGCGGTTATGGATGGCGAAGTCCTCGATGATGTATCGGCCGCTGAGCTTGTAAGGAAAGCTCTTGAGCTCGAAAACGCGCGGTGCCCTCACGGACGCCCAATCTGGATACAACTCACACGAGACAGGTTATTTGAGCTCGTCGGCAGAATTGTATAAAGTGCATTCTAAAAAAACTACATTGTGTTCTGCCGACAGGATAGATTACCTTCTAATATCAGGGATTTCCGTATGTGCTGCAGGTCAAAACGGCGGTAACAAGAATCGCCCTAATAGATTTCAATCCAGCAACTTTGTAATTTCATCCCGTTTTTCATAATCCGGATTTTTCTCAAGCAGTGATTCAAACAGGGTCTTGGCGCTATCCTGATCCCCCTGGCGATAGTAAATATTCCCAAGATGATAATAGGCGTCCCAATATTGAGGATCGATCTTCACCAATTGCATGAGAATGGAAATCGCGGAATCAAATTTCTCGGTCTCGATATATGCCATCCCAAGATTGAATCTCATCAGAGTCGCTTCGGGCTTTTTCTCAATTGCTTTTGTGTAATGGCGAATAGCGTCATCATAGAGCTTCTGATGGAGATAGACGTTTCCCAGGTTGTTATTTACCTGCAAGGACTCTGAGTCGATGCTATAAGCCGCTAGCAGCTGCTGAAGGGCTTTCTCGAACATTCCGTTCTCATCATATATTTTGCCGAG
>JABGPX010000963.1 GCA_018644745.1 Spirochaetales bacterium | reverse complement strand
TGATGCTGCTGAGGGCAGGCGGCGTATTTTCAATTTCCCGGCGCTTGCAGATACCTCCGTCGGATTCTCTCAAGCTTTTCTCCACACTATTGCAAGCTTTGCGGAAAAACGGCATCGCCGAACCTGAACGGCACATCTGTGCAATCAGAAACTGGAATACCTACACTATCGCGGTATCCGCCGAACCGTTAACGGAAATTATGATTACCGCGGTAAAGGAATTCTGCGCATATTACCGATTCGATATCGTTTACTTTCCCGGCCTTCAACGAAAGCAAGCGAACGTGTACAACAGGCGCCCGGAAGCGATCTACTACGACAATTTTCAAGGTTTGCTGACCGATTTACATGGGCGGGAGAAGGCGGAAAGCACCGGGCGCTATGTCGACACAACCGTTCCGACGGACGACAGGCCGTACTTCAGCAGATTTATCCGCTGGAGCAGGATAAAAGATCTCTACACCGCCACCGGCGAGAGAAGCCACACATTCTTCTTCTCCGGCGAGATACTAATCGCTTTAGTTTTCGTCATCGCGCTTATCCTTTCGGTCGTGATTATTCTCATTCCGCCATTCATCGCAGGCCGCCAAGTCCTCCGCGGCTCGTTAAGTCTCATCATGCTTTTCGGCCTTCTCGGTGCCGGGTATATGCTCTTCGAGATTGCATGGATAAAGAAACTTACTCTCATCGTCGGCCATCCGGGGGTCAGCTTCGCCGCGGTCCTTACCATACTGCTTACCGCGTCGGGTCTCGGGGGCTGGTATTCTCAAAAAATCTCCGAGGGGCATATAAACGCCGTTTTCCTCATCGCGGCAGCGGGCACGGCGTTGTCCGGAACCGCGGCAGTGCTCCTGCCGCCGGTTCTTTCATCCCTGCCCGACGCCGCGGTACTTGCTCTCGTCGCTCCGTGTATCGCCGTTCCGGGTTTCCTTCTCGGTTTACCCTTGTCGCTAACCATACGCTGCCTGTCCCCGAACCCCTCATTGCGAGCGTTCGGTTGGGCGGTAAACGGAACGGTTTCGGTCCTTACTTCGGCGGCGGCTTCACTCATCGCCGTGTACGCGGGAATAAGCATGCTGCTGTGGCTGGCCGCGGGGGTGTACGGCGCCGGATTCATCCTCGTAGTCGCGCGCGGCAAAATTATCGCATATATTAGATAAGGATGACTTTTTGTTTAAATTGAACAATGAGGAAAACCTCCGTTTTTACACGGAAAACAGCCCGTTCTCACTGATTGCCTTTACAATAGTAATTTTATGTTTAGGGGGAGCTGATGGAAGCAGATAAATCTCACTATGGTCAAGTTGTCGCAAAATATTACGACATCATATTTAAGTCCTTTTGTGATGATTTGGTTTTTTATGTAGAAGAGAGCCAAAAATCACATGGGCCGGTACTGGAATTAGGTTGTGGAACCGGGCGAGTTGCAATACCAATTGCAAAAGCCGGGATAGAAATAACCGGAATTGATATTTCCGATGAGATGCTTTCAGTTGCCAATGAAAAATGTGCGAAATTATCAGATGATGTAGTCAGGTTGTTAAGCTTCAAAAAGGATGATATGGAAAGTTTTTCGTTGAATCAGAAATTTCCACTTATCTTAATTCCTTTCCGTGCATTTCTACACATTCTTACTCCTGAGGCGCAACGTAGATCATTAATTAATATCCGGAAACATCTATCAAAAAAAGGGAAACTCATAATTAGCATTTTCGATCCCAATTTGAAGATAATCTCAGATCATTCCGGCTCTGCTCGAGACACGGTCAAAAAAATCAAAGAGATCGAAATTGAAAACGGGAAACTGGTCGCTTGGGAAACAAGATCGTATGATACTCTGAACCAAATAGTCCACTGTGGCCGTATATATGAAGAATTTGACGACTTAAATGTTTCGCGAAGCCGGCTTCATACCAGCTTTGACCTTCGATTCAATTACCGATATGAAATGCAGTATTTATTTGAGCTTTGCGGTTATAAAGTTGCTGACCTATATGGTGATTTTGATAGAGGCGCATATCGCCATGGCGGCGAGCAAATCTGGATTCTTGAGGACATTGGTTGACCAGCAATGTGCCAAGCATGTGTTATTCTTAGTTGCGTGGAGATTTATAACACAAAAAACGGCAAGGTACCTATACTACTTCAAGGGGAATCTCAGGAACATTTCATAGCGTTGGGTGGATTTACAATGTCTGAACAGAGAATAGAAGATTTTGTCGTTGAAGTATTAATCGGGGATGTACAAAAAAATGCATTAGAATTTATCGAATATTTGAGAGCGAACAGGATGCTGTTTGAGAGATGGCGTAAAGGGTTTTGGGAAAACAAACTGTATTGGGTAATAAAGCTAAACAACAAATATGTATGTTTTGTCTTAGTCAATGGTTCTGAAGAAAATGATGATCCTTGGATAATCTGGTCTGATGACAGTGTTTCTAAATGTTTTGAGAATTTTCCGTTGGACGAGCATACGAAGGAAATTGCTTGGAAAAATGTAGATTTTTGCGCAAATTGTGGTTCTTGTAGTGGTGGAACATGCAAAACGATATTCGGAAAGGAATTTACCAATGTGTGCCGTACTACTTTTAGGTTTAATAACCCGGATGTTGAAGCGTTGGTGTTCATAAAAAAAATGGTGGAGATAAGGAAAAACGATATTCTCCATAATAGTTGACGTACCTATCCATTAACTAAGAGCTGGTCATTTCCGTTTTGTGATAGAAAATGAAGGATTGAAATTGCGTTTTGAACGAAAGCCAGCCCTTTCTTTG
>JABGPX010000371.1 GCA_018644745.1 Spirochaetales bacterium | reverse complement strand
CATAGTATCGGATCGAACTCCGAATTCGAAGTGATCTCTCGAATCACCTGAATCCTGTTCTGCGGTTCAATCGATGCCATGATGTAATCTAGTATCGCGGCGGTAGTTTCTCGATCCTGAAACCAGCCAAGTCCCTGATACAAATATTTCTTCATCTCCGCGGGCGTGTCGCCGTTCTCAATTCTATTCTTGAACCATCCGAGATTTCCAGAAGAAGAGTATGCTCCAGCCTTGATGACATACGGTATTAAATCGGTTTCCACCGATTTATCATCCGTCAGTAAAGCAAATCTTTTGATTAATTCGGATCGAATATCATCAACACCAAAGAGGAAAAGCGGCCAGACTATTTCATCTCTCATGATAGTGTCCAGATAAGGCTCCCCCTCCAGGGGAACCAGCCCAATTTTCTCATATATTGGGAAAAGGAGCTTTTTTCCGGTAAAAGCGATTTCCGTCGCCTTCTCGGGTACCAGCCTGAAAAAACCAACGAGAGCAGAGGTGATTTCGCTAACAACGAGATAATCTTCAGAAACCGAAAAGTATGAAAGAAGATAGTCAATAAAGCAATCAAGGGTTTTCTCACCCTTGATTACGAGAGCGCGGAGATCGGAAATTAAGCCATACATGTCACGGCTTCCCAAAAGACCTTCTCTCGCCAAAACCCCGAGTTCCCTAAAATTATCTTCGTCGGTGCTGCACCTGTACACCCCGTATCGCCCCGCATTGAGTTTCCAGGCTTTGGTGCTTGCGGGAATTTCTATGCTCATAAACTGTTCCGCCAATAGGAAATTCCTGATTTCTACTTCACCGGACTCATCAAACAAGCACAAAGAAATCGGTATTTGCCATATCTGCCCGTCCTCATGAGCTAAATGGGTAAACCTCTCCTGTGCTATTTCCAGCACCGGTCCGGTTCTCCTACTTCGAACAAGAGGAAATCCCGGCCGATGTATCCAGTTCTCAATAATCTCAGACGCGAGACTCCCGGCCCCCTCACCAAAGGCTTCGAGAAATCCGGTGGTATCGACAGATTGGTAGGCATATCTGGAAAGATAATTCCTCACACCGGCGGTAAACTTTTCATCGCCAAGCCATCGGTGGACCATCATCAGCACCAACCCGGCTTTTGAATAAACTATCGGGGCGGTAGAGGAATCAATTTCAGTTACCCCGGCATCAGGGAATTCTATAGGTATTGTGTTTACCAATGAATCTCTTGTCATCGCCGCTCCCGCTGCACCCCGGATGAATCGGTCAGCCGCGCGCCACTCCGGATGAGCGTCGTCTAGTATCAGCCCGGTAACATAAGTCGCAAACGCTTCGTTCAGCCAGACATACTGCCAGTCGAGGGGAGATGTAAGATCTCCAAACCACATGTGGGCGCATTCGTGAGCAGTAATGGAGGCGATTCCCTCTATTCCCGTGGTACTCACCAGTTCAGGATAGAAGAGCAGCAGGTTTTCGCGAAAGGAAATCGCGCCAAGGTTTTCCATGGCTCCATACGCAAACTCCGGAACCGCAATCAAATCAAGTTTGTCTACCGGATAGTCAACACCGGTAAACTTCTCACAATATGCCAGCGCCTGCCTGGTGAAAACCACGGCCTCGGCTCCCAAGCCTGCTTTGCCCGGTGTTGCATAAACTCCAATCGGGACATGAAAACTTCTGTCTTCTACATATTCAAAATCTCCCACGCCGAAGAAAAGAAGATACGTGGGCATGGGCGGGGTTTTGTGAAAACCCACAATCTTTCGGCCACCGTCAAGGGGGGTCTCGCTCTCGATGCTCGTGGTCGCGATAGCACGATGGCCGGAATCGCAAATAAGCTCTATATCAAAGGGTGTATTGAAACGGGGATGATCGAAACACGGAAAAGCCCGACGGGCATCAATTTCCTCGAACTGTGTTACTGCCAGATACCGCTCTTCACCCTGATAATGATACGCAGCTTTATAGAATCCCCGCAGATCCAGATTGAGCTTACCATGAAATTCCACACTCAGACTTGCTTTTCCTGCCCGGGGCTCAGGTAGATGAACCGCAAGAACACCCGGCTCCACCGAGAAGTCACAATGCCGGCCTTTGCCGCCAGTTTCGCCATCAAAAAGAATTCGGCAGGAATCGATATCAAGTTCCACCGAATCAAGAGCAATGCTGGATATTTGCTGCTGAAGATCCACGATAACGCTCATCGACCCGATAAAAGTCAATGTTTGCAGGTTTGGCTCGAGACGCACCTTGTATTCAATAGGCAATATTGATTGTGACATAGATAAATAAGGCTCCTCAAAATGCTGTTTTGCTGGTTATGCATCGGTGTATGATTTTCGATATGCCTTTAGGGCACATCGAAAAATCCACAATCTACTTAGCCAGACTATTGTAATCTCTCACAAAATCGGGGATTTTTCATATGTGTTCGATGTCAAAGCAACGGTAAATAAAGATGCCTTTTAGTATTACCTCATTTCAAGCACTATGTCATCAAAAGAAAGATCAATTGGGATGGTGTCGCCTTGCCGTACCCGCACGCGCATCTCCGGGGTCAAATAAAAAGAGAAATAAAGGAGTAGATTCTCAGAAAGCCCCGGGTACCCGTATATGCCCATTTCCTGAAGGTTGAGCCGTATTCGAGACCATGATCCCGACAGGTTAAAGTCTGACCAGAAATATTCATCATTCTGGTAATCTTGTATATCAAGCGATCCCTCTGAGGCTACATTAGACCGCGCAAAAAATGTAAGAGTATTATAGGCGTCGAAGTCTCCTGCCACGGC
>JABGPX010000217.1 GCA_018644745.1 Spirochaetales bacterium | reverse complement strand
AAGATCAGCCTTCGAGGCAACGGACCATGCGAGGTGCGATTGCATGGAGTTACGTCCTGCTGGAGGACGACGAAAAGAGGTTGTTTGCGAGGCTCTCGGTATTTGTCGGAGGGTTCACCATCGATGCCGTCGAAGCTGTTTGCGCGCCCGGACAAGCGGCAAGCGATGTATTGGACGGCGTGACCGCTCTCGAGGAAAAAAGCTTGATCAGCCGGAGAGAGTGTGCATCCGAGTTAAGATTATTCCTGCTCCAAACCATCAGAGAATTCGCGGTAGAGCGGCTGGACGACACCGGTGAAACGGAGGCCCTGAGAAGAAGCCACGCAGATTTCTACCTGGCTGTATCCGAGACGCCGGCGGATATGTGTAATGGAAAGGAGAGGTTTTTTTGGCTTGATCGCTTTGACAGGGAATATCCCAATATCAGAGCGGCGCTGGGCTGGCTTTGCAGCGGGGCTAACGGGCAGTTAGGCTTAGGCTGTGCTCTGGCAAGGAAGCTGGTGTGGTACTGGTACGCGCGTGGATTGAATCGGGAAGGTCTGAAATGGCTCGAGCTAGCGATGGCCGGCGCCGGCAAGGAGCCCTCCGCAGATTTAGCGCGCCTGGTCACATTTGCTGGCGCATTCAACTATGAATTGGGGGATAAAGACCGAGGGAAAAAGCTGCTCGAACGGGCTCTTGTTATGAGCCGCGAAGTGGGAGATGCCCGGACAATTGCTCTTTCGTTTCAAACTTACGCGGAATTTGCGATTGATGCGCGAGAGAGCCCCATGCAGAAAAGATCCTTCCTCGAGGAAAGCCTTAGGCTGGCCCGGGAGGCTGATGACAAGGAAACAATCTTTCACGCAATCTTCCAACGCGCCCGTTTATCGGCGAAAACTGGCGAATTGGGCAAAGCAGAGGAAATCTATCGGCAATGCGTGGACTTTTGTTCGCAAAACGACTTTACCCGCCATGCCGCTATGGCGCGCTTGGGGCTGGCGCGGGTTACTGCGCTGCAAGGCGACTTCCGGAGAGCCGTTGCAGTTACGCGGGAGTGCCTCGCGGTACTTCGGCGGGAGAAATACCAAAACAGTATCGCCTTCGCACTTCATGATTTGGGTGAATACGCCTGTGAATTAGGCGACCTGGATTCCGCCAAAGAGTCGTTTGTCGAAGCATTGCAGTTGTTCGAAAAGATCGGCATGCCAGGAGGGACCGCCGCATGCTTGCGCGGGCTCGCAGAAGTGGCGAAAAATACCGATATGAATGACCGTGCAGTCCGCCTGTTCGGGACAACAGCTGCATATTTCGATTTGATTGAGGAAAGTATAGTTCTGTTGGCTCACGACCACAGCGGCTCTATCAATTCCCTCCACGAAGAGTTGGGAGAGGAATTCGATGCCCTTTGGCACGAAGGGCGGGGGATGTCGATTAATCAGGCCGTAAAACTCGCGCTCGACGGCGGGTAACGGCATAAAATTCTGGACGAGACGCAAGGAATGAAAAAATTAAGCAGGTCCTGGTTGCAGACGTAAAAACTATATTTCACCATCTGTCCAGTCAGTTATCCGCAATCCTTCAACTCTTACAAATTCCTTCATATTATTAGTAACTACAATCAGACCTCGACTCCGGGCATGACCTGCTATATGAAGATCGTTTACACCGATAGGAGTTCCTTTACGTTCAAGATCAGCTCGGATATCTCCATAATGCATAGCCGCTTCATTATCGTAGGATAAGACCTCAAGTCGGGAGATGAAATCTTCAACTCTTTTCATATTCTTTTCAGGGATGGAACTTTTTTCTACTCCATGTATCAGTTCCGCAAGAGTAATGCTGCTTATGCACATCTGATCAGAATGTTTATTAAAAACACCAAGCAGTTCGACAGGTCGTTTTTTAATCACGTAAATGACGATATTTGTATCAAGCATAAACTTCAGCATTTAAAAGGACTCTCTCTCTGATTGGAATTGGGAAGCCCTTTCTGTTATAAAGTCATCAGTAACATCATTATCAGATGGCGAGAAAAAATCATCCCATGTTTTTTTTACTGGAGAGAGTACTCGAGTATCTCCAATAATCCGAACGGTTACTTTTTTGACATTTTTCGGAAAACGTGTTTCGGCTGGCAGCCGAACCGCCTGAGTTCGATTATTCTCAAAAACTGAGCCTATTTTCATATTACCTCCTCGATGCTCTATACATACAGTATATAGCATAATCGATAACTTGCCAAGTCTTAAGAAGGTGATCGCGGAGTGAGGATAAATCAATTCATTCAATAGATTTGACGATGAGCCGATTATATATGATAATAGGCTCAAAATATGAGCTGATTAATACATTATTCAGCTCACGGAGGGAGAATGTCATATCTTTGGGAATTAAAACAGTGGCCTGATTTCAAATATTCACTGGAAGAGCTTCTTCCATATATCGCCCGCGCAAGAAAGCTGCAGGGCCAGATTCAATCTCTTGCTTCAAGCTTAGAGTTAGAGGATCAAGGTGAGCTTCTTTTTAGAGAGGCTTTGCATACTTCAGCGATTGAAGGCGAAAATCTGAACCCTCAAGATATTCGTTCTTCTATAGCTAATCAATTAGGCCTGCCAACTGCAGGTCTTCCTGACACTGCGGCCAGACATCAAGGCTTAATAGAGGTTCTTGTTGATGCGACAGAAAAATTTAATGAAACCTTAAGTCCTGAGAAACTCTGGGCTTGGCATTCCGCTTTATTCCCCACAGGCCATTCGGGAATTAAAAAGATTGTTGTCGGTGGTTGGAGATCCGGAGAT
>JABGPX010000675.1 GCA_018644745.1 Spirochaetales bacterium | reverse complement strand
GGTTCAGCGTATGCCTCGAACCTGGGAAAGTGCCCGTTGAGAATTACTTCATAACGCAGAGCCGCGTCGCCCGGATGCCCGGCGGCAGTTAAGGCCAGCGCTTCAAGTATGAAGTTTTGCGGCTCAAAGGGCCGGCTCTGCCGAACCCGAGTAAAAATTCGGACCGCTTCCTCGTAGAACCCCCAATCCATGAGAACAAAACCAGTAAGGCGAAGCGCCTGGGCGTCCCTGGGTTTCAACTCGGCTATTGTCGAGACAACCCGAAGAGCGTGCGCAGCGCTGAGTGCCTCATTTTCTTTTCTGAGAACCTCGTCTTCGTACACAGGTTTATCATCATTCAGAATTCTCTCCGCCTGACTGTGGATCTGCGGGAAAGTATCGGACAATCGGACCTGCGTCGGTTCTTCAAGAAGAACTTTGGGGGTTGTCAGGGCCGACTGAGCATCCGGAGTTTCCCAGACAAAGTGATCGCGCAGCGCCGCGAGCCCTTTTATCACATTTACTTTTTCCTGGTTTATATTTTCGGGAATTGGGAGACCAGCATAGAGCCTCGGGGCTTCTCCTCTATTTAATCGCCTGTCCAAAAGCGTTAGCCTGATCTGCTTGAAATCAAATTCCGGAGCGGCTATCTCATACTGTGTATATTCTTCATCTGTTTCCAGAATAATGAATGACGCAGAATTATTAGTCAGATTGAAATGCCGGGACATGGATAGGGAAGCCTGAATAGTCGCCTCATCCTGGTCCGCGAGTAAACTGGCCGTATAGACTTCTGCCCAGGATCTCGCGGCGATAGACTCTGTAACCGCAGCTCGAGTCAGCGGGATTTTCATCTCCGTTTCCCTGCCTTCTATGCGGACGATAAGCCGAAGGTCCTGCAACCCCTGTGTATTTCGTACCGCGATTTCAAGTACCTGACCCGGATAGACAAACTCCGGGCGTCCCGCGATGACAATCTCATCCTGCATCGCGGAGAATACTCCGTCGAGACGGGAAACCGGAAATCGGTGAGCTCGTGCTGCTTTGCTCAAGTCCTGCGACGGCATCACGGGTACGATCTGACCGCCCGTCCTGGTCAGTTCCTCAAAAAGCGGGCCGTTGCGAGGCATGGTGCCTACTCCGTAGCAAATCCAGCGCGACTGGAGAAGCTGTTCATACTCCCGGGCAAGGCCGGCCACATCGTCTGAACCCCAGGTAATGATCCCGTCGCTCAAAAGGAAAATCGTGTCCGCGCTGCTGAGCACGGCGTCGGCGGCCACATAATCGAGAACAGCATTAAAATCGGTTGCGCCCTCGAGCCAGATTTCCGCTATCTGTGCGAGATAGTGGCTTCGAGAATCCACGGTATTTGCTACAAATCCGGTTGTGAGAAGGGTCGGCCGAACATCAAAACAAACCACCGCGAAATCTGTCAGTGAATCATCTGATTCAAGCAGCGCTTTGAGTATTCTCCCTGACTGATCTGATAATCCGTCGCGCCCGGAATAGCTGGTGTCCAGAAGCACAAGAGCCCTGCCGGTAGGAGTAACCATGCTACGAGACGGCAGCTCCGGAGTAAAAACCGCGGTGGTGAGAGTACCCGTGATCCCGGTATCTGCGCCTGTTAGGTGCAGAAGAGCTGGATTACGCATTACACCGCGAAATTCCACGGCGCCGTCGTTCCAATCGGCGCCGGCAGTCTGCCACATCCTGCCCAGCCCGGATCTCTGCTGCTCAAGAGACTTCCCGCCGATAGTAACCCCGCTTTGAGAGAACGAAACCCCGATGTCGTGTATGGTGAGTCTTTCCCCGGCGGATGAGCCTATCGCCGGGAGCTGATACGTGACTGCCCCTTCGTCAGGCACGAGGGTCTGGTCGTATGAGAAAACAACCCGCTTCAGGCTGCGAGGAGGCAGCGGAAAGATACGGGTAGAGTAGCTTCCGGTTCCGGTCCACTCGCCCAGGGCCGGGTCGACCTTTTGACGTGTTATCGTTTCATAGACCTGCCGTCCCTGCGCCGGTTCAACCACCACGGCCGGGCGAAACTCACCCCAATCGGTCGCCGTACCGTTGATATCCCAGCTGTTTTCCAGGTTCAATGCCGTACCCATCAGCGAATCGGGGCTCGATGGAGTTGGTGCTAGAAGAACGGATCTGCTTATGGAACCGGTTTCTTCACTCCAGTCGACACCGGCATACGGATGTCCCTGAAACATGCCAAGAGAACTGGGCCCCGCGCGATCAGGAATTTGAACCATGAACTCACCGCTCAAGACGCTTTCAGAATGATTGTAGAAGACAAGATCAAAAATTATCCGTGCCCTATGACCCGTGATAATAACCGTCACGTCCTGCGCCATAAGCTCGAGAGACTCCATTTCGGAGCCGTCTACACGGGAAAGCAATTCTGGAGCCTTGTAAGGGAACAGACTCTCGGTCGTGAGCAGCCGGGCGGGGCTGATATCCGTTTCGGGGGATGCGTCCATTTCAGGGGCAGCGCGCATCACTTCCATGGAGGCCTCAGAATCTGAAGGCATCTCAGCCCCTGATTCCTGCCTTGAAACACCGGCGCAAGTCATGAGTAGAAAAACGCCCGCAAGTAGTCCGACAATTTTTATGAGCAGGTAGGAACCGCGGCGGCTTGATGGAATCATATATCCCTCCCGATTCGCCAAGTATACAATCTTCAGGGCACCTTAGGGTATTTCGATGATGATTTTACCCGTAGCGTGACCGCCTTTGAGCATTCTGAGTGCTTGTCCTGTTTCTTCCAACGGCAGCCGGGCACTTACAGTCATCTTCAAT
>JABGPX010000881.1 GCA_018644745.1 Spirochaetales bacterium | reverse complement strand
ATATGTTTATGGATTAATAATTAATTAATAATGATTGGATTTTGATATATAACTATAATAGTCATATATTAATCCTATGTTAAAAAAAGTTTTGTATAAGCAGATTGTATTTCTCTTGATTCAGCCGTTCGTTTTCTTGTGGCTGGTCGGCTGTGCCTCGAGCGCTAATTTGCTTTTCCGCCAGACGGATGCTATAACCCCCATGCTTTCGGAACTAAAAGATGACCTGCCGATTCTCAAATTGCGGGAAACGATTACAGATCCGCGGGTACTCACCTATCTTGAATACTACAATCTCGATATTGATGTTGTCGATCACTTCTTTGGATACCTAAATATAAATAAAACCGACATTGCGGTGCACGTCTTCATACCTCCGTCACCGATAGGAACGGTAATTACCGCTCATGGTTACGTTGACCATGTAGGGGGATGGAAAAATGCAATAAGATCCTTCTCAGACGCCTCATACGCCGTTATTGCCTTTGATTTTCCGGGCCACGGCCTTTCCGGAGGAGAGGATGCCGATATCAAAAACTTTTCTGAATACCAGGCAGTATTCGCAACTATGGTTGAATTTACGGAGTATTGGCTTCCTTCGCCATTACATTTCGTGGGCCACAGTATGGGTGCAGGCATTATGGCTGAATATCTGTTAATCCACGGAAAGGACGCGGAACGTCGAGTAGTATTGATTGCTCCGAATATCAGATCAAGTTTTTGGTGGGCCTCGCAAGTCGGCGCTGCGATTATTCAACCGTTCACCGTCTCGATTGCCACGCCCTTTCGTTTAACTTCTCATGACAGGATATTCATCGAGTTTCGGGATTACTTAGACCCGCTTCAGAGGCAATACATACCGACGAGGTGGTTTGAAGAGCTTGTTGACTGGACCCACAGGATGGTGGCCTATAAATCGAGTAATGTTTCACTTAGAGTAATTCAGGGAGACTCTGATTCCGTTACGGCATGGAGGTATAATGCCAGGTTCTTGAAAGCGAAGTTTCCCAATACAGACTTCATCAGGATATATCAGGGACGACACCACCTCATCAATGAATCAATTGATGTTCGCGAGCGAATCTTTGGTCTGGTTGAAGACTATCTGGGCAGCTAATCTTCAACATTGCATTACTGATAGATCGTCTTGACAGCACCAGCGAAAAAAGCAAAAGATATCGCGGTACAGCATTGCAATTGGGTCGCTAAGTACATGATACAGGAGTTCTGCATGAGTCAGTATCGACCGCTATCGCGAGAGGAAATCATCAGCGTGATTGAAGGCAGATCAACCGCACCGAGAGTTCCTTTCAATATCCACTTCTGGGTACATGCGGATACTTTCGGGGACAGGAAAGAGGCGGTGCGGCAGATTCTCGACCGCTATCCTGAAGACATTCAAGTACAGACGTTGGCTATTCCCGCCGTATTCGAAGCGCCGCCGGGATTCCCGGACTATCGGTGGGTGAATTGGGACGATCCATACACCGATACAAATGTCGGCCTCGATCATCGGACTGCGATGCCCGACTGGAGCGGGCTTGAAGAGGTAATCGACCACTTTCCCGATCCCGAATATCCTGGATTGTTTGATTTCTTCGATCAGCCCCGGGACACCCGTTATCGGCTTGGCCATTGGTGGTTCTGTCTGTTTGAACGGCATTGGAGCTTTCGTGGCATGAGCAACGCGCTGATGGATTACTACACCAATCCATCGGAGGTCCATCGTCTTTTTCGAGCGATCACGGACTTCTACCTTCGGATCGTCGAAAGAGCCGCGCGAGAGCAGCATTGCGACGGGATATGGTTCAGTGATGATTTGGGTACTCAGACAGGTCCTTTTTTCTCACCCGAGATATTCAGTGAGATTTTCAAACCATATTACAGCGAACTATTTGCGAGGTGCCATGAGCTGGGTATGCACACCTGGATGCACGCGTGCGGCAATATCGAGCCTTTTCTCCCCGATTGGATTGACGCGGGTCTGGACATCATTCACCCGATACAGAAACACACGATGGATGAAGTACAGATTAGAGATACTTATGGCGACCGCATTACGTTTTTTAACGGTATTGATGTTCAGCAGGTAATACCCTGGGGCACCCCCGAGGAGGTCAGACAGGAGGTACGGTTTCTCATTGACACATTCTGGCAAGATGGAAAGTGCATGATAACGGCGGGAAATGGAATAAACGAAGACTGCCCCTTAGAAAGCCTCGAAGCGTTTTTTCAAGAAGCCGTCGAGTACGGTCGGATCCGAGTTGAGCGGTAGAGGAAGGAGACGACCGATGACCGGTAAGGAAAGAATACGAGCATTTCTGAATGGTGAAAAAGTCGACAGGATTCCCAACGTATTTGGGGCCTGCGAAACCGCCGAGGTTCATTCAGCAGCATACCACACAATGAAGCGGACCCTCGGGCTCACGGACGAGAGGAACCGCTTTTACACGTTTATGTGCAACGCGGTTTTCGAACCGTCGGTATTCGAGGCGATCGGGGGCGACATGGTTATCGCTAACTCCCGCATGTGCCCATCTGACATGTGGGAACCCAGATCGGACTATTTCGACGCGCCTCCCGCAATTTTCTCCGAAGAACGATCGCACCGGGATCCCGAACCTCTCGCGTCGGCCTTCAACCCTGCTCATGAAATTGAGGAATAGAGATTCGGCCGGTAATCCGGATCTGCTTTAGTACTCTTGGGGCAGCTTTGGAAATACTATAAATCTAAGACAAAGACTTCCTCGTCATCGTCAAGTACTCCGGTATCGACGAAACCAAACTT
>JABGPX010000961.1 GCA_018644745.1 Spirochaetales bacterium | reverse complement strand
CGATTGGTATCTTGCGGCAAATCTTTCCGAAGATGACACTCTTGGGACCCATCTCCTGCCGGGACTAGAGCCTATGGGTGTTCCCCCTCAACTCACCGGGACGATTCACCCGTTCCATTACAACAACATCGGGGAACTCGACGGCATATTGGCGGAGTACGGTGATTCGATCGGGGTAATCATCATGGAGCCGATGAGGTACCAGGTCCCCATAGACAACTTCCTGCATGAAGTAAGAAAAAGGGCGGACAAACTCGGAGCTGCTCTTATTTTTGATGAGGTTACCCAAGGATGGCGGCACGCCTTTGGAGGCGCTCATCAGCTCTTTGGTGTAAGCCCGGATATCGCGGTTTACGCAAAAGCGTTGAGCAACGGATTTCCCGCTGCCGCGGTTGTCGGTCGACAGAATGTAATGGAAGTAGCTCAATCAACGTTTATTTCTTCTACTTACTGGACGGAGCGAATCGGGTCGGCGGCCGCCTGCGCTACCTTGAAAGAGTTCAAGCGGCGGGATGTACCGGCGCTTGTCAAAGAAGCCGGGTTGCATGTGCAGCGAATCTGGAAAAAGTGTTCCGAAGAATCCGATATTCCCATTGAGATATCCGGATTTCCGGCATTGCCTCATTTTACCTTCGAAGTACCGCAGAGCGATGTGATGAGTACGCTCCTGGTACAGGAGATGTTAGGAAAGGGGTATCTGGCGAACAACTCGTTCTATGCTACCACCGCTCATACTCCCGATATAATAAATGCGTTTGGAGCAGCCCTACGCGAAGTGTTCCATCAACTAAAGAAGTATCTGGATTCGGGAAACCCCGCCGGTGCGCTGAAAGGACCGGTCGCGCTGAAGGGATTTACACGACTTACATAACTACACACAAAGGATAAGAAAATGGAAATGAGAAAAAGCAGAGTATTAGAGACATTAAAAAAGGGGCAGATAGCTCGATCGATTAAGCTCAACCTGTTAGATCCGCGAGTTATTGAGATAGCAGGAATGTGCGGTTTCGACGCGGTATGGCTCGACATGGAACATGTGCCGACAGATTGGACAACCTTAGAGAACGGCGTTCGCGCAGGTAAAATATACAATACCGATTTCGTTGTCCGGGTGGAGAAAGGATCGTATTCTGATTATATAAAGCCGTTGGAGATGGATGCTGCTGGTCTCATTATTCCCCACCTGATGAGTCTGGAAGAGGCAAAGCAGATAGTAAAAACCACGAGGTTTCATCCTCTTGGTTTGCGGCCGATGGACGGCGGTAATGCCGACGGCGCGTACTGCATGCTGGATTTCATGAAATACATTAAGCAGGCAAATGAAAACCGTTTTATCTGTGTGCAAATCGAAGATATCGATCCCCTTCCTGAGCTCGAGGAAATTGCTCAAGTCGAGGGAATCGATATGATTCTCTTTGGCCCCGGTGACTTTTCTCAATCTCTCGGCACTCCCGGAGATCAGACGAATCCGGAGCTCATTAAAGCAAGAGAACGAGTCGCGGCGGTCTGCCGAAAACATGGAAAATATGCGGCTACTGTTGGAAATCCTGGAAACTATAATTCCCTGGTGGATATGGGTTATCAGTACATCAACATCGGTGCCGACGTGGTTGGTTTGTCTCAGTATTTCGGCGGCCTTCTCGAGCAGTGCGACGCTGATAGAAAATGGGAGAAGTAACACGTGACTCCAAAGGAAAGAGCAGCCGCGGTATTCGAAGGGAGAGAACCCGATCAGGTTCCCTTGCTTCTCGATCTGAGTCATTGGTATAAGAAAAACTATAACATCCCTTTTGATCTAAGCGGACTGAAATCCGTGGATGCCGGATTGGTGGAACTGCATAAAGAACTCGGCGCTGTTAGCTATGTGGAGATGGGGTCCTTTTACGACCGTGTTTCCACCGATAACAGAATGTCCTCATCCGCTTCCACAAAAGATGGTGTCTTTACCACGCGGATTACAACGCCGGAGGGCAGCATTCATGAGGAGCGGGTTTTCAACCCTGCGAGCTATTCGTATACGATCCGCAAGCATCTCCTCGACAGCGTTGAAGATTTTAAAATAGTCCGGTCGTATATGGAGAGTCTCGACTGTGTCCCTTGTTGGGAGCGATACTCCGCCTGGGAAGCGGCGCTTGGCGAACTCTTCTTTGGGTACTGTTCGTTACCTTACTCCGGTCTGGGATATCTGATCTCAAGGAATTATGGTGTTGAAAAGACCATTTATTCAATCTTCGACTATCCCGATGAAGTGAAGCTGCTGGTTGATTCTGTAAACAGCGCCAATCTGCGGGTTCTTGAAAAAATTATAGATGGTCCGTTCAGCGTGCTTATCATCAGTGACAATTTCGACAGCACGGTGCAGACGAAAGAGCTTTTTGATTTGTACTCGCGTGTGTACTACACCGAAGTTGCGAATAGACTTCATGCAAAGGGTAAGTATCTGGCCGTTCATGTTGATGGTGAGATGCGTGGAGCACTCACGATGATGAGGGAGTGCGGTGTCGACTGTATCGACGCGGCAACCCCGGCGCCGATGTTTTCGCTCACTCCTGCCGAAGCGAGGAAAGAGGCCGGCAACGATATGATACTTTCGGGAGGAATTCCCCCAACGGTGTTTGGTGTCCATGGCTCCGAATCAGAATTTATTGAATCGGTTATTAGCTGGCTCGAGACCAGGAAAACCTCATCCCGTCTCCTGATGGCCGCCGGAGATCAGGTGCCGCCGGATGCAAGTATTGAGAGAATACGCATGGTGCCCGATCTTGTCAGCCGCTATGGGAAATACTGATTTC
>JABGPX010000622.1 GCA_018644745.1 Spirochaetales bacterium | reverse complement strand
CCAAGCCGAGATTACCGTGGGAGATGAATCGATAACCGCGATCCCGGGATATATCCTTGATAGCCCAGTGGATATTCCTCACGGGATTGTGAATACCGGACCCGGGGAATTCGTCATGCTGGTTATTCAGCTGTTCTGCAAATGCGGTAACTGACAGGTTTTCACACAGGTCCGGCAGCACCGCTTGCTGCCGAACCTGTCGTCTGCTTGCAAAATCCATATATATCCGCAAGTATTGTAGCATGTTTAAAAAGTGGAGATCCCGTTTCTTTCTCATTTGGACCGGTCAGGCATTTTCCCTCTTTGGCAGTGCGCTGGTAAAATTCGCCCTAATTTGGTGGCTTACTCTCGAAACAGGTAAAGCAACAACCCTCGCGATTGCCACGACCATGTCGTTTCTACCTGTAATATTAGTCGGCCCGTTTGCTGGTGTTCTCGCCGACCGGGTTAGCCGGAGAATTATACTGATCGCTTCAGACGGATTGATAGCCCTGAGCACGGCGATTCTGATAATTGTTTTTGCCCTTGGCAGGGAAAGCACAATGGCCATTTATCTGGTAATGCTTGTCCGGGCAACCGGCGATGCGTTTCACATGCCTACCATGCAGGCGTCGACCACCATGCTTGTTCCAAAAAAACATCTTGTGCGGGTCGGGTCCATGAATAAGATGCAGTTTTATTTTGCCAATTTCAGCGCTCCGCCATTGGCGGCGGCCGGTGCGTTTTTCTTTGTCATTTCCAGAATCTCTATTCCTTCGATTCGGAATATTGAAGATGTGCCGGGCGCGGATGATTGATGTTGCCGTATATCAAGAAGATTGCCGGAATCGATAATAAAATAGAAAGAATGCGGGGTGGTGGGAACAATGGCGATGGGTAATCCAAATAGCACAGCTTTACGAATGGAACGTCAGAACCTTTTAGAAAAAGCTGATGAATCAGAATATCGAAACCTTTACAGGGACACTTCACCGGGGCGAAATGTTTATTATCACGGTTTCGGCAATCCGCCAAGCATGACATTCCGTGCGAACTTCAATGACATCGAGTTTAACCGCAAACGGCAGCTTGAGAGAAAAATTATCAAGGGTAGATTTCAGGGAGATAATGTCGGTTGGATCGAACAACAAGATGTCGAGCTTTTCGCAGGTCTTACATGCAAACCGATGACTAATCCTACTCCTTCTCAAGAAATGCTGCTTGAATTGATAGATCGTGAAGGTCCGCTGAATATCCAGGTGATGAAAGAGATAACCGGGATGAAGGTAAAGGAGATTACTCCTATCCTCCACAAACTGCAAAAAGCATTTGCGGTTTACGAGGATCAATACGACGGCGAGTGGGACCGGGGATGGTATAGGTTTTCGGAGATGTTTCCTGATGTGAACTTGGGTAAATACAGCAGGCATCAGGCCTTGAAAATAATCCTGAGACGATTTGCCTACAGGTTGGTTGTATTTGATTCGATGATGGCTAAATCGTTTTATCGGCTGCCAATCAAATCCATACAGACAGCGATAGGCGAAATGGTGAATGAGGGGGTGCTTGTTGAATACGGCTCCGGCTACGCACTGCAATCGGATTTCATACTGCTATCAGAAAAGAGTTTCACGGCACCTAGACTCATCTTCGCCCTGCACGGGAATGATTTTCTTGTAAAATCCAACGAACACTGGTTGAAGGAGAAATTCAACGACAGGGAGACGCAGGTACTGTATTACCTCCTAATAGGCGGTGAGATCCGCGGTGCGGTAAAGGGATTTTACAAACACGGACCATATGTAATTGAAGATGTCGTAATAGATATGCCGCAAGAGACGGTAGAGGAGCGGAAAGACGAGATAGTAAGTGCAATATATGCAGTTACTGATCCTGATAAGAGCCCGATAAAGAGGTTTATAGGCAAAAAGCTATCAGCCGGATAACCTACCTTGCAGGTTTACGAGCAGCAAAGACATATTCTATGTATGGTGTGCTTCGTCTTTTTTATTTGAGGGGAATTCCCTTATGAGATTGCACCCCATACGTTCATAGACTCCTCTTGAGTTGGGATCTGCTAACAACTTGAGAGCGTCGACGTGTTTCTGGCTGCAGAGATTTGCCACTATATACTCGGAGACTTCCGTCACTCCTCGCTTTTCTTTATCCTTGGCGCTAACGGCTCCGACACATTATTCAAGTTATTACTTACTCGGAGTATTTTTTCCACTCTGTCCGAATAGAGTACAGCTTCCGCCATCCTTATCCGAAGAAGCATTCCATTGGGTTTCTGCCCATTTTCCAAACGAACATCCACAGTATATGTGCCGTCCATGTTATCCTTTACGGTTTTTTTCGCGGCTCCAGCCAGGGTGAATACAATATCTTTAGTGAATCCCGGCCCTAAATAGTTGCCGCATCTGTCTTTCGGCGTGATAGTAACAAATAGGTTATCGCTGTCCAAAGCCGCTTGGATTAGTGAGTTGGCGCGGTCCGCGCGGGATTTAACATTGTATGTTAGCGGAATTGTTCTCGTTACCCGGCCTTGTCGCCTATTCCAAGCCGAGAGGTTGCAGGTAACGCTATAGATACCCGGTACTGTGAGGTTGCGATAGGATATTGCGAAACATCCGTTCTCATCTCTCAGGTTCGGAGAGTTGCTTTTGCCAAAATCAACAACTTCGGTTCGCTTTTTACCCATGAGTTTTTTAATAGTCGGATGCGAGTAAATATGTTTAATGATGTCGTCTTCGCCAGACTTTTTGAATGCAGCCATGCGGACTTTGGCATCGCCGACATTTGACATTTCCATGTC
>JABGPX010000404.1 GCA_018644745.1 Spirochaetales bacterium | reverse complement strand
ATTTCCTTCCGGCATTAGAGCAAAAACAACCACGTATAAGTCAGATTCTCACGCCCGGTTACAGTGGAGTGAAAAGGACTGGCCAAATCACTCTATATTACAGATACGAGTTACAGAGAAAACCAACGGTAAAACGACCCTGACATTTCACCAGGAGAGGCTTCCGTCGGCACAAGCGCGTGAGACGATGAGAGAAAAATGGCGACAAGCCGCCAATCATATAACCTCGGAAATTCGCGACTCCTGATTCCCAGGTCTGGTCCCTCGGCCGATATCAGTATAGTCTGTCGCGATGAACCTCCTTTCCCTTGAAGCCGTAGAAAAATCCTATGATGACTCACCTCTCTTCACCGAAGTGACAGTTGGGATAAATTCAAATGACGGGATCGGCCTGGTAGGGCGAAATGGAACCGGAAAATCGGTACTGCTAAAACTGCTGCGCGGAGAAACAGAGCCGGATGCCGGCACAATCTCCCGCAACCGGCAGCTGCGGATTGCTACGTTAGAACAGAATCCTTCCGCCAAGCCCGATACAAGCTTGGGAGAATTCCTGTATTTGGGAAAAGATTCACACGTTCGCATGTCCATTGAGTATTCAAATGCTCTCGAGGCGGCAGGTAGAGGCGCTTCGAAGGACGCGGAACTCATCCGGCTCACAGTACGCATGGAAGAGACCGACGGCTTCGGGATGGAAGGCAGGTATCTGTCCCTGCTAGCGGAACTCGGAATGGAAGCCCCGGATGTGAAGATTGGGACTCTCTCCGGCGGTATGCTGAGAAAGGCCGCCATGGCACGATGCCTTGCCGGAAAGGCCAACCTGCTGCTGCTCGACGAACCGACAAACCATCTCGATATCGAAACGATCGAGTGGCTGGAAAATTACCTGAAGAAAAATACACCGGCTTTTGTACTCGTTACCCACGATCGCTATTTCCTGGAATCGGTTTGCACAACTATTCTCGAGATCGACGACGGATCGGTATACAAATACGTCTGCAGCTATTCTAGTTTTCTCGAGCGTAAGCAGCAAAGATATGATGCCGCCGATTCCGCGGAGAACCGGAGGCAGGCCCAATTGGCCGTTGAGCTCAAGTGGCTGCAGCGAGGGGCCCGGGCGCGTACGGGCAAAGAAAAGGCCAGGAAAGATAACATAGCGCGCTTGAGTGCCAATGAGAAGAAGCCTGGTCCGGTAATGGGTGAGTTCACCTCCGCGAATAGGCGGATGGGAAAGAAGGTTCTCGAGCTCAAAGGAATATGCAAATCGTACGACATCAATACGGTAATTTCGCCATTTAGTTACAGCTACAGCAAAGGTGAAAGAATAGGGATCATAGGACCAAACGGATCGGGCAAATCTACTTTTCTCGACATCATCGCCGGTGTTACAAAAACTGATAACGGCAGTCTCATCGCGGGAGACAATACATCCATCGCCTATTTCGACCAGTCCGGAGACAAAGTCGACGGTACAAAAACCGTTATCGAATACATGCGCTCATTTGCAGAACGGGTGCGGATCGAGGACGGCTATTGGATTACAGCCGAACAATTCCTCGAACGGTTTCTCTTTCCCCGCAGTATGTTCGATCAATCTATCGAACTTCTCTCTGGAGGGGAGTTCCGACGGCTATTCCTCCTGCGCCTTCTGGCCGGCGCACCAAATTTCCTGCTTCTCGATGAACCCACTAATGATCTGGACATCGATACCATCGGCTTACTCGAAGAATACTTGACATCATTCTCCGGATGTATAATCGCGGTTTCTCACGACCGTGCGTTTCTCGATCGGGTGACGGATGGTCTGTTTATCTTTGAAGGAACCGGTAACATTCGCAACTTCGGCGGCAGCTATACAGAATATGCGAAAGAGCGGGACAATTTGGCAAGAAGCCGTGAAAAGACGCAGCCAGTCACAGGGAAACAGGTTCAGCGCAGTGCAGCAAAGCGCCTTTCCTTTGGTGAGAAGAGAGAACTGGAAAACTTGCCCTCAGTAATTGAAATCCTGGAATCAGAAAAAGCAGAGCTCGAAAATACGTTTCAGAATCCCGGTACGGATGTGCAGCAAATGAATAAGGCGCATGTGAGATACGAGGAGGTACGCTCCCGTCTCGATACACTCGGGGATCGGTGGCTCGAGTTAGCAGAATTGGCCGGGGAATAATGCTGGAGGACCCTAACACGCTGGAAATGTGAGAATAACTGTGGAAACTTCCTGGGCTGCAATAGCCAAAAGGGGTTTATGCAGTAGCATTTTACAAGGATAATCTAAAGAAGCAACAGCGAGACATCGCCGGAATACCTGTGGTTGAATCAAACCTGAGTAAACACTATACTGCTTAGCGATCGGACGCAAACGTTTGCGTCCGATCGAATAGACTAGATCAGACACAAATAAATGAGGAGAGCAGATGCCTCGGATATTTATACTACGGCACGGCGAAACGGAGGGGAACCAGAAGAGGGTTTTCCGCGGGCTGTGGGATCTTCCGCTCAACGAGAACGGGCAGATACAGGCAGCGCGCACGGGGAACGCACTCAAGGGGATTAAATTCTCAAGGATATACACGAGTCCGCTGATCAGGGCAAAGGAAACCGCCGCCGCAGTGGCAGCAGAACAAAGGAGCATCGAAGTTTCGGAAGAACCTGCGCTCATTGATATCGACTATGGAGAGTGGACACGCGTTCCCGATGAGGATGTCGTCCGCAGATTCCCCGGCATGTACCAAATGTGGAATGACGCGCCGGAGAGTGTGATCTTCCCAAGCGGCGAAGGTCTCGAGGATGTTAGACGCCG
>JABGPX010000480.1 GCA_018644745.1 Spirochaetales bacterium | reverse complement strand
TGCACGACGCCTGTTGCACGACGCCTGTTGCACGACGCCTGTTGCACGACGCCTGCTTCGTTCATTTCCGGCCACAATAACATTCCGCTAGGAACGAAGATACCTCGCAGCTTGCTGCGAGGTTCTTCATTCGACTGTTTAGAGGTTTATTAAGATATCTTCCATCTTTATTTCAAGATCTTCAAAAATATTTACCTTTACTCTATCTTCCCCTGCATATACTTTTCCAACTGGATATTTCCCATTTTTATCAAGCACATATACCGTCAGAGTTTCATTGGAAGGATCGACAATCCAATACTCTTTTACTCCAACATTTTCATACAGAGAAAATTTTTCCCTTAAGTCTTTTGCGGCAGTTGAGGGGGAAAGAACTTCAACAACCAAATCCGGAGCTCCTACCGCACCCCGATCATCCAGTCTCTTTTTATCACAAAAGACAGTAATATCCGGTTGAACAACCGTATTAACAGCAGCATCATTTTTAAACCCGTCAGGAAGACGAACATCAAATGGGGCTCCATAAATATTGCAGTTTTTATCCTTTAGATAATTTGATAGCTCCCTGATTATATTAGTGATAATACCCTGGTGTTTTCTTGTAGGTGCAGGGCTCATATTCCAGGCCACTCCATCAATCAATTCCCAACGCTCATCTTCAGGCCAGGTTTTATAATCTGCATATGTATAGTGATCATCGATTTTTCGTAAAGGTAATGGCATCTTTTTCACCCATTAATTATAAGTCTTCTTATTCTACTAGTACAGGGAAGAGCTGCCCACTGCTTCAACTATTATATGAATATTTGGAAACATCTCAGCAGCAATGACTAATCTTGTCGCGCGACGACTGCCTTGCGCCGGGGCGTGACAGGGGATTGCCGCCGACCGTTAGAGAGATCCGTTGCAGCCATCACCTCGGCTAGCAGCCGCTGGGTCGGCTCGCACTTGATGCCCGGACCTGCGAAGATAAGCGGTGTGCGGATTACGCAGTCATAATAGAAACCCTTGCCGAGGAACCCGTGATCGCCCATGTATTCACCATGGTCGGAGAGGAATACCACGATGGTGTTCTCCGCCAAACGGGTCTCCTCGAGCGTATCGAGGATGCGACCGATGGCGTCGTCCATGAGCGTGGTCATTCCGTAATAGATTGCCTTGGATATCTGCCAGTTGCGGGTGGTGTATTCCGAGTAATTCGCTGGTGGTGTACCGATCACACGATCCGCTTCGCGGCCTTCGACAAATATGCGGCTGTCGCCGTGGAACACACCGAGCTGGAGCTCTGTAGCGTCAACCGACTCAGTCACGGGGGGCAACGGTTCCGGCATCTCCTCGGGCTTGTACATGGAAGCATAAGGCTCGGGTACAGTGAACGGATGGTGCGGATTAGGAAAGCTGACATGCAGGAAAAACGGCCTGTCGGCCCGGAGTTCGTCGGCCCAGATCATCAGTATGTTCGGGTTGCTCACACTCTATCTCCGTTTGATATATGAGCACTTCTATTTACTGTCACTTTAACCTGCGGCAAATACGAAAAATCCCGATTTTATTCGGGAAACCATTCTGTCGGCAAAATAAAATGTGGGTTTTTCGATGTGCCCATATGAGAATCTTATACCAGATATATCTCACCGGAAAATTATTGGCCCGGGTTTTAACGCCCTTAAAAACTCTTCAACCGGTTGGCACAATATCCCATCAATTTGCAGAGCCTCATCACCTCGATACAACAAGCGGCAGTCTGCTTCGGGGTAATCAGTCTTGAATGCTCTAAGCCCCCTTAAATCTGCCGGTCGTACAGTTACATTGTTCTTCACCTCAAACGCATAAAACCCGTCATTGCCATACAGAACAAAATCGACCTCATTGCCAGCCCGGGTTCGCCAATAGTAGCTTCGGAGTGCATTACCCGAATAATCGATCCAGCCTCGCAGATGCTGCAGAACAAGCCCCTCTAGGCCTGGACCATGAATTTCCTCCCGTGAATCAATGAGTCCTACCGGACGTAGAGATCTATATACCCCCGCGTCAAAAAAGTAGAATTTTGAATGGCTGACCGTCGCACGTTTTGCCCTTCTAGTAAAAACCGGGATTCGATAGGCAATAAGCAGATCCTCAAGTATCGATATATACGATTCCACTGTGTTTCTCGAAACAGAGGATTCCCTGGCAATAGAAGCAACATTCAACACTGAGCCGTGAGAAAAAGAGACAGCTTCCAAAAACGAATAGAAATCATCAAGGCTCCTTACCAACCCTTCGGCTCTAACTTCGTCCTGGATGTAAAGATCAATATATCCATTCAATGTCTCTTTCGAGTTGGGAGAGGATATGACAAGAGGAACAAGACCCATGTTTAATGCATTCTCGAGATCAAAAGCATCTCCTAATTCACCTGCCATAAATGGGTGCATCTGCCGCTTGACGGCGCGTCCTCCCAGAAGATCAACACCTTTTGTCTTTAATTTTCGAGAACTTGATCCTGTGAGTATGAACCGCAGGGACTTATCCAGTTCCATCTGCTGGTGCACAATTGACAGTAGGGCTGGAACACGCTGTATTTCATCGATGATAACTACGCCCTTCTCTCTCTGCGCTTCAATGAAGTGAATGAGTCTATCGGGCTTTGCGGCATAGCGCCTCATGGTGGTGCTGTTCAAAAGATCAATCCAGGCGGCATTATGAAATTGCTCCCTTAGCCAGGTCGATTTCCCAGTGCCCCTGGGACCAAAAAGGAAGTAACTGCCATCAAAATGATCAAAAAATCTCTGTACAGTTGACATATTAGGTC
>JABGPX010000617.1 GCA_018644745.1 Spirochaetales bacterium | reverse complement strand
ACCCCAATGCTCCTCTTCGTGACTCATCTGCATTTCGGTATACCCGGCTTCAAAATCCTCATATATTACCGTCCGGGTGCCGACTCCTTCGATCTCGGTGTAACGCCCTCCCGCCTGCACTGTAAGGGATATTTCAAAACCATCAGGAAGCAGAAACGGCATTACCGCACCACCAAGAACCCGGGCCGATTCCACATCGAGGACCTGAATGTTTATCTCGTACTCATCGCTTAACGGCGTAACAAAGCCGGTGACAATAAGGTCTGCTCCGAGCTGCTTGCCGATAGCCACCTGTTCTTCGGCGTCAACCAAATCGGTAAGTTGGTATGAATATTCAGACATTATTCGATCGAGAGCCTGCCTCGAGAGAACCTTGACCGAACCGCTATTCGCAAGCGAGGTTGTAAGATTGTTAACGATATAATCACTCAGCTCGCTTTCCTCATCTCCGGTTGTAAAATAGTAAACCGCCAGAGATTTCTGCGTGCCGGCGGGAACAACTCTCAAGACCTCCAGCGAAAGCGCCGGGATAACCTCTTCAATCCCGAGTGTTTTGGTTGGGACCACGTCTGGGACCACGTCTGGGACCACGTCCGGGACAGCGTCCACGGAGGCGGCGATAGAGGTATTTGAGGCATCGTTTCTATCTGATTGAGTTGAGACACATGAAACGGTGAAAATTGAAACGGCGATAATCCAGAGGTATCCTGACTTTCTATTCATATCTGTGAGTATAACAAAAAGAAAGATGAAAAAAAATAGGCCGCCGTGCTACCACACTTCGATTTCTCCCAGCCATTTAACCCACACATTTCCGGCGAGGCCTTCAGCGGCAACTCTGAGAGGGTAACCATGGTAGACAGGAAACTCTTCATCTTCAAACGCGTATGCAATTAGAATGTTTCGGGATTGTATATCATCAATTTCAATGGTTTTCTTGTAAAACCCATCCATCGAAATGAATTGAATCCTGCGCGCGGTGGGTTCAATGTCCGCGAGCTCAAGCAGATCCCGTATGGAGATTCCTGTCCAATAACCCGAGTCAGTAAAAAATCCCGGGCAGTTGAGATCCATATGGATACGTTTCGAATCCATACTTTTAACATCGTCGAAAGAAAGGCTCAAAGGTTTTTTTACCTTCCCGCTTACCGACAGACGATAGGTCTCAATGTCGGTTTCTATAGGTGTTCCTGTAATGTGCAGGCCATCGACTAAAGTGAGATATTTCGGATATTTCTCTTCCGGTACTTCCAACGGCTCCGAGGCTTCTGCAGAGGCTCCGTCCTCTTCGCTGGCGAGACAGGAAAAGAGCAAAAGTGTTAAGTAGATGAATAGAGAAATCCAGCCGGTTCGTTTCAGCATGTTACTAACCGCCATTATTGATCACAGATTTAGTCATATTATATCAGAAAAGCTGTGGCCGCGCACCGGCCCGATATAATCGATGATTATCGAGGGTCTGACGGTTTCAGCACACTCGCATCATAGTCATCAGGAGCATCGAATCCGAGAAACTCGATGCAGGTTGCAGCAAGAGAACTAATACCAAGCCCTTCAACGAGTTCTTTCGCGTATTCTCCTTGATAACCCGGATCCACGATAACGCAGGGCACCGGATTGAGAGAGTGGGAGGTCTTGGCCTTTGGAGTCCCGTTTTCTTTTACCGTAACATCACCGGTCTTTTTGTCGTGCTCATACATATCATCGACATTGCCATGATCGGCGGTCAGTATAAGCACTGCTCCGGTTTCCATCGCCATCTTCTCAAGGCGGCCGATACTGAGGTCCAGAGCTGTCATTGCGCAAATCGCTGCTTCAAAGTTGCCGGTATGGCCGACCATATCTCCATTCGGATAATTCAACCGAATATATTCGTATTTGCCGCTCTTCATCGCCTCGAGAACCTGGTCGGTAATATCTGCCGCTTTCATCCAGGGCCGTTCCTCAAAGGGTACGATATCGCTGGTGATTTCGACATACTCTTCCCGCTCCTCATCGAACTTTCCGGTTCTATTGCCGTTGTAGAAATAGGTTACATGACCAAATTTCTGGGTCTCACTTATCGCGAAAGAGTTTATGCCGCTACCCGCAAGGTACTCGCCGACAGTGCGATCGATCGCCGGAGGTTCTACCAGATACTGAGCGGGAACATGCAGATCACCGTCATACTCCATCATGCCCGCATATTCTACGGCAGGACGAGGTCCTCTATCAAAATGATTAAACTCCTCCTTCTCGAAGGCAGAGGTCATCTCCAGTGCGCGATCGCCTCGGAAATTGAAGTAAATAACCGCGTCGCCGTCTTTTATCGGTCCGACCGGACCGCTTTCATCTGCAATAACAAAAGCCGGGAGATCCTGATCGATAGCACCGGTTTCTTCCCTGAGAGTCTCAATCGCCTTATGGGCCGAACCGAAGGTTCTTCCCGTTGCCAGGACATGAGTATCCCAACCGCGTTTGACCATATCCCAGTTCGCGCCGTACCGGTCCATGGTTATATTCATGCGGCCTCCGCCCGAGGCAATTCTGAAATCCCCGCCTTTTTCATTGAGACCGCTCAAGAAATCCTCGAACGGATCGATGTAGTCGAGAGCCGATGTTTCGCCCACGTCGCGACCGTCGAGAAGGGTGTGGATCCTCGCCCGCGTAACACCGTCTTTGAGGGCTTGCTCCAGCATCGCCTTGAGATGATCTATATGGCTGTGTACATTACCGTCGGAAAACAGACCGATAAAGTGAAGAGCACCCCCCTTGCCATTTTCCATGAGTTTTTGCCACACTTTGCCTTTAAAGATA
>JABGPX010000960.1 GCA_018644745.1 Spirochaetales bacterium | reverse complement strand
CGATGTGAGGAACGCCACGGCCGCCGCGACTTCAAATCCGGATGCTTTTCTGCGTATGGGTATTCGGTCGAGTTTATCGGAGGGGGTATCATCCGGTGGAGTCTCGAGGTCCTGATTATACGTGTAACCCGGCGCGACGGTGTTTACGCGTATACCGAAATCGATGAGTTCAATCGCCATACCTTTGGTCATCAGATCGAGAGCGCCTTTTGTGGCGTCGTACGGCAGCGACGGCCAATGAGCCGATCTCCCTCCGACCGAACTTATATTGATAATCGATCCGCCTTCGTGATCTTTCATCCATGCCGCAGCCAACTGAGAACAGTGGAAGGCGCCGGATACATTTGAGGCAAATGATTGGTCAAAGAAGTCCCTGTCCATCTCGAAAAAGCGAATCCGTTTCAATATGGCGGCGTTATTTACTAATATGTCAACCTGCCCGTGTTTTTTCATTGTTTTATCAAAAATTCTCTCAACATCTGCCGGTTTGGCCAGGTCGCCGGGAATGCCGATTGCGTCGACACCAAGGTCACGCAGCTCTGTCGCGGTCTCCTCTACTGCGCTTTCGGTTCTGCTCGTAATAATGACACGAGCGCCTTCCCTTGCGAATCGAAATGCGATTGCTTTTCCGATACCACGGCCTGATCCGGTAACAACCGCAACTTTTCCTGCTAATTCCGGGTACCGCGGTATAATTTCTTCAAATAATTTGTGTTCCATGGGTGATCCTCGTATATGAAAGATATCGTCTATTTCTGCACACCTAGTGTCAATAGTTTTCACCTCATTTACTTCCCGGCAGATCTGCGGGTACTATGGCATCGAGGAGAAATCATCATGGCGGAATTATCCGGAATAAAAAACATACTGCTGCTGGTATCGGATCAGCAGAGGCGCGACTGTCTTGGGCCGTACGGAAACAGCGTTGTGGAAACCCCGACTCTGGATGAGTTGGCGCGCAAGGGTGTCCGGTTTGACAATATGTTTACACCGATTTCAATATGTACTCCCGCGCGGGCCTGCTTACAGACCGGCCTGCTGCCGCAGCACACCGATATGATTTTCAACTGGGAGTTCCAGCGATGCCGTGGTGGTGTGAAAGATCTGCCCGATTCCACTCCGTTTTTCAGCCGGGACTTAAAAGCTCTGGGGTGGAATTTGTCCCACAACGGTAAATGGCACATCGGTGATGAAAGCCGTCCGGCAGACACCGGTTATGATGGACAGTTTCATCCAGGTTACGGGTTTCCGGATAAGCACCCGCATTATGTGGATTATCTGAAGAACCTGGGTTTGACCGGCTTCAACCTGGACAATCTGATCGATCACCCAATGGGTGCAAACCGGCACAATTACGGCGGAGAACAGGAGGGCGGCCGCGAAGCGTCTATTCCCGCATACCTGGCGGAGGAAACGATAGGGTCTATCAGGAAGTTCGCCCGGGAAGATAAACCGTTTTTCACCTCGGCGCAGTTTTGGGGTCCTCATTCACCCTTCAGAATTCCCGCGGAGTATCTGAATATGTACATGGATCGATTGGATGAAATAGAACCCTGGCTGAATTGCGAAGCTGATCTTTCCCAGAAGCCTGAAATTATTAGGATTCAGGGTGAAGGAATATTCCAGGCGAACTGGATGGATACAAAGGCTCGCAAAGAAATGATCGCCCGATATTACGGCTATGTTACTTTGATCGATCATGAAATGGGTAGAATTATCCAGGCATTGAAGGACGAAGGAGTCTATGACGAAACATTGATTATGTACACTACCGATCATGGCTCCGCCCTTGGCTCATACGGTATGTGGGACAAAGGATTCGGCATGTACGACTGCTTTTTCCGCATCCCAATGATAATATCCCATTCGGAATTTGCGCCAGGTATTTCCGACGCCACCGTAGATTTGTGCGACCTGGCACCGACTTTCCGGGAAATTGCCGGCTGTGAGCCCGATCCTGAGCTTGACGGGTTCTCTCTTCTGCCGCTCTTGCGCCGCGAAAAGGATGCCCTACGCGAAGATTTCTATTGCGCCTCCCATTGGGGGCATCAGTTCCCGTTCTGGCAGCGTATGATCAGGACAAAGAGGGTGAAATATATCTGGAATGTAACCGACCGGGATGAGTTCTATGATCTGGAAAACGATCCCTGGGAGATGACAAACCTGATTGATCAGGTTGATAAAGAGGAGTTGCAGGACCTTCAGTATAAGCTTTACTGCTGGCTGAGAGATAATAATGATGTCTCGAAGAATTATGCGATAAAATTAATGGGGATTATTGATTACGCCGAAGCAAGAGAGACATGAGCAAAGTTATATCACGACCCAACGACGACTTTGAGATCCTTACCTAATGCCCCGTTATACGGCGAAGGTGAATGTTTCTTTGCAAAGGATAGATGTCCTGTATCAGGATATAAGAAATGACAAAAAACATCTTTCTTGTTGAAGGGTTGCCAGGAGTTGGTAAATCCTACTTTTGTGAAATATTGCAGCAGGAGATTGGAGATAAAACGGGAAACATAAAAATACTTTTCTTTGAGGAACGAGATGCGGACCATCCCTTTCATATTTCACAAAACGATATAACCAATGATATTTGGTCAATTGAATACAGGGATTGTATCAGCATTGTAGAGAACAAATGTGAAGACTTTTTCGCTGATACATATAAAAATGAAGAAATCTATATTTTTGATTGTGGTCTACTACAGCGACCAATATTTTATTCAATGATAATGAGTAATTTCTCAGAGGAAGCAACATTCAGTCATTTACTTAAAATGTATGGAAATTATGAGAATC
>JABGPX010000704.1 GCA_018644745.1 Spirochaetales bacterium | reverse complement strand
TACCTGAGCAAGCTGGATCAATATCAGGGCCGATACGAATCGAACAGAGCGCGGTAGTAGGCCATTACTCTCAAGGGATCGGTGCTTTCGGGGATTTCGGCGCAGCAAAAGCCGGAGTAGCCGGATGCGGCGAGAAGTGAGAGCATACTGCTCCAGGGATATTCGGCCAAACTCAGATCCCGCATGTGTACGAAATCGATTCTATCGGCCACCAACCGGTAATTTTCCTCCAGGCCATTGCCTGTCAAATCAGTTTGATTAGAATTCCAGCAAAGGTAGAGATTTTCCGAATCTGCATAATCGAGGATTTTTCGGATGTGCGGTACTTTGCAGGTTTCCTTCCCGTGGACTTCAAGGCGGATCTTGATTCCAACTTTCGCCGCGTGTTCCGCGCATTCCCTGAGCGAATTGCCTATTTGCTCTAGGGTTGTGTCAATCGGGATGCCTGCGTCTGTCTGCAATCCGTTCGGCCTTACTTTGATACCTGAGGCACCGACGTCCCTGGCCAGCTCCGCGTATCGTTTCGTCCCTTCGATATTCTGCTTCACTTCTGATGGGTCTGTAGAATGGTATTCGAAGGCGCTACCGAGACTCGCAAGCTCCACGGGGGAATCTTTGAATCTCTGTCGTACTTTTTTTCGCTCTTCGGCGGACAATTCGACTTCTATACCATGGGCGTGGGTTGTGCGTAACTCCACCCCCTCAAACCCGGTGGCTGTGCAATTTTCTATAATAGTCTCGATATCTCAATCTTTCGCGAGATTATAGGTTACAAGACCAAGTTTCAAAGATGAGCTGTTTTCTGACATAGATTCTCCTTCTCGATTAACGTAAGAGTAGCGGTGTTTTCGCCAGGCTTCAAGGGCTGCAGAAAATAGACATAGAGGCGTATTCCGGTTAGAATTCACCTCGTATAGGGGAATTCCCTCAGGAGGCGATTATGGCGGACATCATGCGGCCCGTTTCTCTTACAGAGCTTTTCACCCGGTCTTTTGCGGAATACCGTCAAAAAAAATCAATTTTTGATATTCCTGAAGAGCATTTCTATCGCCCCTCCGCTGCACACGCACCTACGTCCGTCGCTGCGCACGCACCTATTTTTTCATCATCAGCGGTAAACCCTATTGGGCCCGCCGCCGGACCCCATACCCAGCTCGCGCAGAATATTTTGACATCCTATCTTACCGGCAGCAGATATTTTGAGCTGAAGACAGTGCAGATACTCGATACTCTGGAAATCGAAAAGCCTTGTATCGATATTCGTGATGAAGGATATAACGTTGAATGGTCGAGCGAGTTCACGTTGGACAAAGCGTACGATGAGTACCTCAAGGCGTGGTTTCTCCTCCACCTATTCGACTTCCTCCTTTTTGGCAATTCCCCGGATAAACCGCCGGCATTTCTGTTCAATATGAGCGTCGGCTATGATCTCGAGGGTATTAAATCCGAGAAGATGGATAGGTTCATCAATCGACTCATAGATTCCTCGGATGATGAACTCTTTGCGAAATATGCCGAGGTTATACGCGATCTTCCGGCTGAATTTTTTGCAGGCACTCCGTGGATTCAAAATGCTGAAAATATCCAGGAAATCGCAGGGATTGTCCCGGTTAAGTTATGCGAATCTGTCACTCTTTCCACGATGCATGGCTGCCCTCCCGATGAAATTGAATCGATCTGCCGGTACATGATTACGGAAAAAAAGCTGGACACTCTGGTAAAGCTCAACCCAACGCTGCTTGGATTCGATCGGGTTCGATCTATTCTCGATAACTTAGGTTTCGATTATGTCAGGCTGAAGAGGCAAGGCTTTGAAGCGGATCTACAGTATCCCGACGCGGTACCCATGCTGAAACGGCTAAAAGCTCTTGCCGAAAAGGAGGGCAGGTTTTTCGGAGTGAAACTGACAAATACTCTGGCGGCCGCAAATGACGGATCAGTACTTCCGGGTGATGAAATGTATCTATCCGGTCGGGCGCTTTATCCTCTGACGATTAATCTCGCCGATCAGCTGGCGTCCGAGTTTGACGGCGAGCTTCCGATGTCTTTCTCGGGAGGCGTTTCCGCCTGGAATATCGAAGATGTGATAAAAGCCGGAATCAAGCCCGTAACAATTGCCACCGATCTCCTCCGACCGGGGGGATTCAGCCGGCTCAAGGAAATCGCCGAACGGGCGGAAAATCAAAGTAATGCCTGGTTTCTCGATAGAGTAGATCCGGAGCTGGTAAGGAAAGCTGCCGCGGATTCTCTCTCCGCCGAATATCTGGCAAAAGATTTTCGCGGAAGCGAAGGAGTTTCCGTGCCGGAGGATCTGCCTTTTACTGATTGCTTTGTGGCGCCGTGTATCGTTACCTGCCCGATTTCTCAGGATGTTCCTGAGTATGTTCATTTGGCCGGCGAGGGCCGCTACGAGGAGGCCTTTGGAATAATCTATGACCGTAATCCGCTTCCTTTTATGACCGGATATCTCTGCGATCATGAGTGTACGAGTAACTGCACCAGGATGGATTGGGAAGGATCGGTTGATATTCGAGACATGAAACGTATCGCCGCGGAGCAGGGTTATGAAGCTTTCCGGAAGAGCGGATCTCTCACCGAAAGGCAGGTGGCCTCCCGCGGGAAAAAGGCGGCGGTAATCGGAGCCGGACCGGCCGGGCTCTCGGCTGCGGCATTTCTTGCTCGAGAGGGAATTGAGGTTCATGTTTTCGAGAAGGAGGCGAGATCCGGCGGGGTTCTCAGCTACGTAATACCTCAATTCCGGGTTCCGGAAAAAACAGTCGAACGTGATCTCTCACTTCTCGAGGACTTG
>JABGPX010000959.1 GCA_018644745.1 Spirochaetales bacterium | reverse complement strand
ACTCATAGTTCAAAACCCTCCCGTTCAAGCAGCAGTTCCAGTTCATTTTCCGCAGTCTCAAGTTCAGCCAGCTTGGCTTTGAAATCCCGGAGGGCTTCTTCTACGGTTATTTTTTCTTCGTCGAGGCGCTTTTGAACGTATCTTGCAATGTTCAGGTTGAAATCATTTTCTACAAGTTCGGCATACTCGACGCAACGGGTAACGCCTTCTTTCTCAAAGGAGCTTTGCTTTTGTTTCTTGTAGAGTTGATAAATCTCGTCGGCCTGTCCTGTGGCCATTGTGTTTTGGGCTCGGCCTTTGGTATAGATTTCCTCTGCATTGATAAACAGCACCGGTGATTTTGCTTTTACTGATTTTCTTAAAACAAGGATAGAGGCAGGGATTGCTGTTCCATAGAATAAGTTGCCAGCCAATCCAATCACCGCTTCAATAGCGCCCAAGTCCAATAGTTTTTTTCGGATCTTCGCCTCTGCGCCGGATCTAAACAGAACCCCATGAGGCAGAACAACTGCCATACGGCCGCTGCCTTCCTTCATGGAAGTGTACATGTGCATGACCCATGCAAAGTCACCATTAGTTTTGGGTGCCAGTCCGAACGTATGCCTGTTGAAAGGATCAGAAGACCACTTCTCATGACCCCATTCCTTTAGGCTGAAGGGAGGATTTGCGATTACACAATCAAACTGCTCCAAGCGGTCGTAGGTCAGAAACTTTGGATCTCTCAGGGTATCTCCGCGTCGTATTTCAAAATCTTCCATACCGTGGAGATAAAGGTTCATCCGAGCGATTGCTTCAGTTGTCAGATTTTTTTCCTGCCCTTTGAGCTTCAATAATCGTGGATCGCCACCATGCTCACGCACATGATGAACGGTTTCCAAAAGCATACCGCCGGTTCCGCAGGCAGGGTCGTAAACGGTTTCGCCAGGCTGAGGGTCCAACACATTGACCATTAAGTGGACGATTGAGCGCGGCGTATAGAACTCTCCGGCCTTCTTGTTGGCCTTGTCGGCAAATCTCTTGATCAGATATTCATAGGCTCTACCCATGTCGTCATCACGGACATGACCGACACCAAGCCTTATTTTATTGAAGTGATTTAGGAGCTGTAGTAGTAGATGATCTGGCAGTCTTTCTTTATTGGTCCATGGCGCGTCGCCAAAAATCCCATAGAGACGGTCGTTTGTCTTTTCGATTCCAAGAAAAGCAGCTTTCAGCGCTTTACCTACATCCTTTGTTGCGGCAATGACATCATTCCAATGCCACCCCTCTGGCACCTCAATGCGGTGCTGTTCTGGCGCTTTTGCCATTTCTTCGTCGCCATAGAACTCCATGGCTTCTTCAAATTCTTCATCATAAACATCACAAACCCGCTTAAAGAAGAGTATGGGAAAGATGTACGTCTTATAGTCAGACGCATCGATCGGGCCTGTAATGATATGTGCCGCTTCCCATAAATGACGCTCAAGGTCATTAAGCGATAGCTTGCTTTTCTTATCGTACATATTCGGTATTCCATCTTTCCGAGTTATCAATCTTCTTTTTCATCGTTGATATGAGAAGCCGCGCCGCGAGCCTCAACCCATGCGTCTACCTGATCTTTTTTGAATTTCCACAGGCGTCCCATTCGGTGGGCGGGCATTTCGTGCTTACCGATCCACTTATAAACGGTGTCCTTACTTACACCGAGGTATCTGCAAATTTCGTCTACTGACAACCAGCGATCTTCAAGATCTGACATACGAGGAATCTCCTTTCAGCTTTCATAAGAAAAGGTAAGGTATGGCCGATATTTTTGTATTGGTCTTAACATGAGATAATTCTAACAGGATTTAAGAGGAAATCAATTGCTTTTTGCCGATTTAACCTGATTAAGGATGATATTAAATTGAATTGCGCTCAAAATTGCCTTGTATGGCTATCCACACATGATCTTTAGAGAGAGTATCGTTCTATGCAGAAATTCAAAGCTTTTGATTTGACATGTCTATTAATGGAACTAACCAAATCCTCATACCCCACATCCAACAGCACCCCCGGGTCCGGATTATCGCTCGAATATCATCATAAACCGTCTCCCCCTGGATCAATCCTGGCGATGGATTCTCCAGCAGAAGCCGATTCCTCTCTGACCGCATATGCAGAGCAACGACTTCATCAATCTCTGTATGATGTTTCCTAATCTCCTGAGCCATCAACACGTGCCGAACAGCCTGGTAAATCGGCTCATAGAAGATATCATCAATCTCATTTAGCTTGGACATCAGAATCGGACTATCGAGATCCTCCTGAAGTAGAGCGTATACAGAATACCGATCCGATCCATCAGACCGGCGGCGTATATTCACTCGAGGATAGCTCTCGACATATTTCCACTCCCCAAGGATCATCTGAATTTTCGAAGTAGACGTCCGGACATGAATGGCAAAGTCGATACTGGTATTCCCCAAGCCCCGACTGCGGTGCTTTCCCAGTTTCGGCTCTTCATGTAGATAATTAATATCGCCGATCCATTCGAATGCCATATACTCGCCTTAGGCCTCGATCGGCAGGACTTCCTGTATATCCGGGAATAGAGAAATCTATCTCGATAGTATCACTCGCTAATATGTTGCTGCCATGGTGATGATAGCAAACTCTTCCGATCCGCCCTTCAAAATTCGCCGCCGCGAGCGCGGCGGCTATTCCCGCTACATTCCGGCACCGGATGGCGCCGGGCGTTCCCACGAGTAGGAGCTACAGAACGCACATCCGATTCCGTGGTGTATAATGAGCCCGGGAATTCAGACAGGCCAAGGACATAGATTAAGGTGTC
>JABGPX010000645.1:454-2813 GCA_018644745.1 Spirochaetales bacterium | reverse complement strand
CAGGGATATAGCTCGAATGATGTGGATGATTTTTTTCGACCGATAGGATCTGAAGTAGCGAGGGTGAAGGGTACTTACTCAATGCAATGCTACAAAGAAACCCTCGAGAGCGCTTTCCTCGATCATTGCAAAAGACGCGGAGAGCTGCCTGAGGAAGTTCTGGAAAACACTGATATGTTTATCCTGCATACTCCATTCAGGAACTTCCCGGAAATATCGATGTTGATGCTTCTGGAAAAATACCTGGGATTAAATAAGGAGCAGGCCAGGGCATTCCTTTCAGCGAGAGGGTTCTATGATGGTCTTGATCCGATTGCTGACATTGGTAATCTGTTCACCGGCGCAATGTATCTAAATCTTGCCTATGCGCTCAGAGGTCAATACAATCGATGCGGCGATGATATTCGCGGCAAAAATGTTCTTATGGCATCGTACGGCTCCGGGAATACTATGGCGGTTATAAGCGGCAGAGTCTCTGAAAACGCACCGGAAGTTATAGCCAGATGGGATCTGGATAAGCTGTTCGGTGGTGCCAGAGAAGCGAGTTATGAAGAATATGAGCAGTGGATAAAAGGACCATACGAGCCGACGGGGCTGAACATGAGTCCGGTAAGGGATGAGTCAATCAAACCTGATTTCGCCCTGGAATCGATACGGGAGGATGGTTACCGTGAGTATGCAATTAGAAAACAAATCAACACAGAACAGAAAAGCAAAACACCTGTCCATTTGTTCAGATCCGCGTGAATTTCAAGTTGAGACAGGTACTACAGGATTTGAAAGCATTCACTTCGTGCATCAAGCTTTACCCGAGTTGAATGCCCGCGAGATCAATACAAAGGTAGATTTTGCCGGACAGGAAGTGAATTATCCTTTTTTTATTTCATGTATGACCGGGGGATCCGATGAGGGTTTTAGGGCAAATAAAAATCTCGCCATAGCCGCGCAGGAAGCAAATATTCCCGTGGGAACCGGGTCTATACGGATTCTATTTGAAACCGATGAAGTCTTCGAGCACTTTCATCTCAAGAAATTTGCTCCGGATGTTCCGGTAATGGCGAACATCGGCGGAGTACAACTCAGAGATTTTAATCACGCGATAATAATCGAAATGGTGAAAAAACTCGAAGTTCAGGCGCTGGTGGTTCATCTGAATCCGGGGCAGGAACTATTCCAGCCCGACGGCGATCGGGACTTTACCGGAATTAAAAATGCGCTCTATAGGTATTGTGAGCTTTCTCCGGTACCTGTCGTAGTCAAAGAAACCGGTTTCGGAATTACCCCTGGACTCATCGGGGAGCTCTTCGATGCGGGGGTCAACTACGTGGATGTAGCGGGTTCCGGCGGAACTAATTGGATCAGCGTTGAAGCATATCGAAACGAAAATCCCGCAGAAAGCCAGTCTGCTAAAGAGTTTGAAGGGTGGGGACTTCCTACCGCTTACATACTGGCAGGGCTTTCAGATATCCGGGGCTCTGTACTCGCCTCCGGCGGCGTTCGTACGGGTATGGATATTGCCAAGTCGGTAGCTCTGGGCGCAGATCTGGCCGGTCTTGCTCTGCCGTTTATTAGGGCAGAGGTAGAGAGCGGATTGGAAGGTGTACAGCAACTCATAGAAAGTCTTGCGGCCACTCTTCGTTATGTGATGGTACTTACCGGATCTGAATCGATAAAAGAGCTCAAGCGTGTTCCCCTCTGGTACGACGGTGATTTCAGCAAAGCGGTTGATTCGATACGAGCCGCTGGTCGAACCGCCCCCTACATTGTGTAATAATGACCGATACATCCCGGCCCGCTAGAATCGCGGTAATTGGATCGGGTTTTATTGGGCACCGGCATATAGAATACATACATGAGGAACCCCGCTGCCGACTCGCGGCGGTGGTCGATCCGGATCCTCAAACCGCGAAACTGGAGGGACGCGCGGGAGCGCCCTACTATTCAAATATCGATGTATTCCTCCAGGAAGGCGACGCCGACGCGGCGATCATTGCCACACCAAATCAAACACATGCAAACCTGGCAATCGCGTGTATCGAGAAGGGATTACACGTCCTTGTAGAAAAGCCGATCGATTCCCTGCCTTTCGAAGCCGACCGCGTTGTCCGAGCAGCGGAAGATTCGGGGGTGCGAATATTGGTCGGCCATCATCGACGATTCAATTCATACACGGCGGCGGCAAAGGCGGTTATTGAAAAAGAATTGCTCGGAAGGATTTCCGGGGTCAACGTTCTGTGGACAAACCTGAAGCCGGCTGCATATTTTGAAGCTGAATGGCGCAAGGAGTCAGGCGGCGGCCCCGTCCTTATAAATCTGATTCATGATATTGACAATTTGCGCTATCTCTTTGGGGATATCG
>JABGPX010000645.1:0-444 GCA_018644745.1 Spirochaetales bacterium | reverse complement strand
GAGTCTATGCTGAATACGGCAGCGGGATTCGAGGGTTTTCGGTAGAGGATACTGCTGCCGCGACTATCAGATTCAAGAACGGGATTCTCGCGTCGGTTCTGATTTCAGACGCGACGGCGTCGCCGTACAACTTCGAATCCGGCACCGGCGAGAATCCGCAGCTTTATTCCGCCGGTCAGGATTGTTACAGGATCTTCGGGACAGAGGGTTCGCTGAGTTTCCCTGATATGACACATTGGAAATACGAAGGTGAAAACGGATGGACACATCCTTTGAGTAGTAATCGAATTGACGTAAAGCCGGTAATCCCCATGAAGGAGCAGCTTCGTCATTTCTGCGATATTATCCAAAACGGTGCACAACCAAGATGCTCGGGCAGGGATGGAATCGAAACCCTCAAGGCGGCCATCGCGATAGGTGAATCCGCGCGTAGCGGGACTCCGG
>JABGPX010000482.1 GCA_018644745.1 Spirochaetales bacterium | reverse complement strand
TGAGGCCGTTACCACTTATATCAAGAGGAATAGTTGAGAAATCATCAAAGTACTCCCCGTCAGCCAACACAGGACCAACCGGGTGTACTTTTTCAAAATCCGGGCCTTCATACCAGTAGGCACCGGAGACTATATCCAGGTGGCCGTCGTTGTTTACATCGATGAATGCGGCTGACTCGAACCGTTCGTCGGCTATGAGAGTTTTGCTAAATTTTAACTGCATGATTTGTTTTCCTTTTTGTTCAATGGTGTGATACAAGATCAAGGTATTGCCGGGCAACCCGAAGGTCATCGAGAGCCTCTGCCGCATCGGTCATAGGAGGCTGTTCTCCTTTTACAGCGGCAATGAAGTTTACCGCCTGCTGTTTCATCGCATGTATCCAGGGAAGAGTAGGAGACAACAGTTCCGGGATATCGCTGCTTTTCGGATCTTTGTATATTTCCACTTTTCCTGGCCGGTTGGAAGCCAGCGGTGCGGGCAGGCTGATTTTTATCCAACCCCGCTCGAAACATACGAGAGCTTCTTCCTGCCAATCAATTTGGGTGCTGTACGGGGACATTTCCAGGGCGCAGGTCTTCCCCGATACAGATTCACCAATCATCAGCAGACCCGCCTTGTCAGCAAAAACAGGTCGGTAATTTTCGCCGAGAAGGTGGCGAAGCAGATTCACCTGGTGAATATAATAGTTTACGAAGGATATGTAGCTTTCTCTTCCCTTTTCATCAAGATCAGGATCCGGCGGATCGGTTGCCAGTTCGGCGGCAGGATCTTTTTCCTGAACAAGCCCGTCAAAACCGGCGGCAATCCAGTCTCCCGCGGGCATGATGATTCGTACGTATGTCAGATCCCCGAGTTCTCCGTTCTGCTTGAAGTCGTCAATTACCTTCTTCGCGTACATTGTCGCCGGGTCGCTTCGTTTATGGTATCCGAGCATTAAGAAGGTGCCGCTGTTTTTTACCATCTCAGCGATCTTTTCGCCGGTATGAACCGAGGCGGCCAAGGGTTTTTCGGTAAATACAGGGAGTCCGTATTTAAGAATCTCTTCAAGAATGATTCCGTGCCGGCTGAACTGCTGACTCGCGACAACCGCGTCTAATCCGCCGGCTTCGAGCATCTCCTTTGCGGTCGAGTAGCAGTTTGGGATGCCGTATCGCTGGGCTACAGCCTTTCCCGTATTCTGCCTAACCTCGGCTATCGCGGTCACTTCACATTGGTCGTTGATTATGTAGTTTTTTAAGTGGGCCATCTGGCCCATGCTCCCGACACCGATGAAACCGATGCGAGTTTTTTCTGCCATAAATCACTCCCTACTAACTTTGCGTGATTGATTCATCTCCTCAACTCTATCATGCGCAACAATCAATAATGAAGTGCCGAATTCCGCGTTCTCTTGACGGGATTGATATGCCGGCAAATACTGTCGGGATAAGGGGTAAAACATGATATCCGGTCTCCATGAGAACGCCCAATTGGCGCATGATACAATTTTCCGCGGAGCTACCCGAGGTATTCCCACCGGCACGCTTTATCTTACCGAGCTGAGCCATATCGAACGTATTGCTCGGACCGAGCCGGGAACATATCGAAAAAATCCTGAAGAAATATATATCCGGTTTCAGCAGAATGCAGGCACCTGTCTCCTCGACCAATTCATTCCTGAGAATCCTCTTTCAGTCGAACAAATTCTCAACGGAACAATGATAAGGGGGGCCACCCACGATTCGAATAATATCGTCGTAGACGGTATTCCCATAGATTCTCCGGAAGCGGTAGTCGAGCATTTTGAGTCAGTTGCTTTTCCGTCTATCCGAAAGGCAATGGCCGAGTTTGATGAGTATGCGGTTATCGAATCCGTGATCAATAGAGAGTTGAAAATCCAGGAGCAGCTTGGCCCCTCGATCCTGAAAACCGGTCACTCAATTTTTCGATTTCCCGGTTTTCGATACGGTACCTACGGCTATGTGAATTATTTTATGGCCTACGGGCTGTATCCTGAGATCATCGAACAGGATTTTAAACTCACCGCGGACCTTGCGGCACTCCAAAATGCCGCCGCGGTTCGGGCATTTAAGCAGGCGTCGCTACCGCCGCTGCACCGGCTCGATCATGACATGGCGGATTCCCGCGGTACGCTAACTGATATCAAATCGCTGGATCGAATCTGGTTCCCTCACTTTGCCCGAGCTCTTGCACCGGTGCTCGAATCGCCGATAAAACTCCTGTGGCATTGCGATGGCAACCTGATGCAGATGGTTCCCCGGCTTCTCGAGGTCGGCTTGGATGGATTCCAGGGATTTCAATATGAAGATGGAATGGATTACGAAAAGATTTGCAATATGAAAACCGGCGAAGGCGAATCTCTCATTGTCATGGCAGGGGTTTCGGTAACGACCACGCTGCCGTCCGGAGGGCCAAAGGATGTAAAAGCAGAGATAGACTGGCTGGTCGAAAAAGGTCCGGCAACGGGCCTTATCCTTATGACATCGAGTTCAGCCGCCCCGGGCGTTCCTTGGAAGAATATAGAAACTATGCTGGAAGGTTTTAAATATTACCGGGAGCATGGTCGGAGCACACCGCGTTAATCGCGAGTAGATTTTCAAGCGGCGTGTCGAGAGGAATTGCGCATTCCGGCCCTATAATGTCGATATCTCCCGCGACACTGGCCCGGACGCCCGCAGCAATATCATCGGGTGTTCCATTGAGCAGCTCAAGATTGCTGATCCCCCCCATGAGCGAAAGTCTGTTACCTGCGAGACCGCGGACCGCTTTCGATGTGCCGGTTGTAGTATCCCAGTGAAAACAATCGATTCCG
>JABGPX010000611.1 GCA_018644745.1 Spirochaetales bacterium | reverse complement strand
TTCCGCTTTTTTTCGCGGCAAACTCAGCTAATATCTCAGGCGTTTTGTCTTCGCTCATTCCATCGACAAGGATAATTTCGTACTTTTCAGCAGGATAATTATTTTCTAAAAGAGAATTGAGACAGCGTTCGACATAGCGTTCCTCATCCCGTAACGGTACAATTAGGGACGCCTCGATCATTCCTTTACCCCTTTGCCGGAATCTAAGATCACGATATTGTATGTGATAGCTGGACAGGCATCAAGACCGGCGGTGGAAATGTTGGCAGCACTGTTAGCTTTTCGTGACGGTCAATTAGGTTTTGGATATCAAACCTTTTATAATGTGATACACATCTGTATTATCAACAACCCCAACAAAATTCTCCCCGCCCGGCCCGCTGGCGTATACCGGCACATTCACTCCTGTATGTCCCCCGGTTGACCAGGTGACTGTCGGCAGAACCCCGATCCCGTTATTTTCTATCACCGTCAACCCGCCGGTTTCATGATCCGCGGTTACCACTATGACTGTATCCGGATGGCTCTCGGCCCAGGTAACAGCCACCTCAACCGCGTTTGAGAACTCGATTGTCTCGTAGATATTTCGGGCCAGATCGTTTATGTGTCCCGCGTGATCGATCTTTCCGCCCTCAGCCATCAGAAAGAAACCATCGGTAAATCCAGAGAGCATGTCCAGAGCTTTTGTTACCATTTCTGTGAGATGCGGGAGATTGCCGAGGCCGTCGTATTCATAGGGCAGGTTAGTATCGCCGAATTGTCCTGACAGCGGCATGAGGGTCGCGGAATGAGAGATAAGCTCCGCCGCAGTGCCGACAACCGCATACCCGGCAAGCAGCGCCGCGGAAGGCGTCATGCTGTTTGCTCCCCCGCCGAGAAGCACATCCGGCATCGAGCCGGTCAGGTAATCCGCCGCTATCTCATCGAGATTGCTCCGACTTGCGGTGTGTGCGCCGAAAGCCGCCGGGGTGGCGTGAGTCATGTATGTCGTGGTAACAAGACCTGTTCCCAAACCTCTGCCTTTCGCCAGTTCGAGCAGAGTCTCAAGGCTGCCGCCATCTCCCGGCGTCCGCTGTGAGATAACCCCGTTGTATACCTTTGTTCCTGTCGCCATTGCTGTTGCCGCGGCAGCAGAATCGGTAACTCCAAGCGTCGCGGATGCGGTTGTCACTTCTCCTTGATATGGCAGTGATTCAAAAGAGAGAGTCCCCGCGGCACCGTTCGCGAAATAGCCGGCTGCTTTCACCTGCTCGGGTCCCATCCCGTCGCCGATAAACAAGATGATATTTTTGGGATTTTCCGTAATGACCGGAAGATTGCTAGGTCCCTGCTCGTTGGGGAGCGCGCAGGAAGCGAGAAAAACAAAAAGGGACAGAATCAGAATCAAAAAGGCGCTTTCAGCTTTGCGGGTGGGTTCAGATGTCATGAAAAAGTTATTCAATTGACGGATCCCAAACATTCAGCGAGTTGAAGTAATCATTCAAGTATCCCCGGTCTCTAGCTAATAAGCGATCTGCCATCAATAATGCATGGGCACCGATAAGAAAATCCGGAACAACTCGTTTTGCATTTCCGCCGCGAGAAAGGTAGCTCTCGAAATATTCTCCCGCTAAAATTGCGCTTTTAATGTCAATTGCAGAAAATGTAAGTTGCCAATCGGTGAGGAATTCAGTGAAGTCGGTTTGATTACCCAAGGCTGGAAAAACCTCTGCTATTACGCATTCGCACACAACGAGCTTTCCCTCATTGCCCGCCTTTCTAAGCGCTGCCTCGGAACCTGCCCCGAATTGGCGGTCATTGATCAGCACGTCAAGGACTACCGAAGAGTCGACCGCGGTGATCATCCCCTGATCTTCTTCAGATATTCATCAACGGTACCGCCGCCGGGGAGTTTTCCGCGCCCGCGCCATTTTGCTAACATGTCGTGGGGCTGACTCTTTACGGCGATGATTTTTCCATTGGCACTCTCAACCTCTAGAATTGTGCCGGGCACGATACCGAGCCGATCACGAACAGCTTTCGGTATGGTAATTTGCCCTTTGTCCGAAACAATAGTTTTCATACTTATAGTGTAGGAATTCCTACATCTAATGTCCAGAAATATTTCGGCTTGTAATCTGAAGGATCATGACTTTTGTGGTGAATGTCGACAGGGTGCATCTATTACTTATTTGACATTCCATCTTTAGTAGGTAATACTCTTACCTATGAAAATAACTACAAAGGGACAGATAACCATACCCAAAAATCTCCGTGACGAATATGGTCTTCTGCCGGATACCGACGTAACATTTGAAGCCACCGAGCGTGGGGTGCTCCTTCGACCTGCACGAGACAGGTCTGAAGAGCTAAAGAGACGCCTGGAGCAGGCTGCCGGTGCGGCGACAGTTCCTATTACAACTGACGAAATTCTCGCGCTTACCCGGGGAGATGAATGATCACCCTAGTCGACGCGAATGTACTTCTGGACATTTTCACCGACGATCCTTCTTGGCGGGACTGGTCCCAACAGCACCTCTTCGAGGCGCTTGTCGATGGGGAGGCCGTGGTAAATCCGATTATTTACGCGGAAATCTCCGGCGGGTTTGCCCACGAGAAAGAATTGATAGACCAGCTTACCCGGCTCGGTATCGGGAGAGTTCCGCTGCCGTTCGAAGCAGCTTTTCCGGCCATGAGGGCGTTCATCAAGTATCGGAGAAGCGGGGGCAGGAAGCATTCACCTCTACCTGATTTTTATATTGGCGCCCACGCTCAAATTTCTCGTATTACTCTTCTTACTCGAGATTCTGGAAGATACCAAACCTATTTCCCTAC
>JABGPX010000958.1 GCA_018644745.1 Spirochaetales bacterium | reverse complement strand
AAGAGCCGGTAAACATCGTCGGGTACAGCATCCACAGCCAAAAGAAAGAGCGGATGATATCCCTTCGTTCGGATGGTATTTTCAATGCGCCCTTCTTAAAAAACTGTAGCGATGTGATCTTCACCAATAATCCGCTCACAGCGCTTATGTTGATTGCCGCTGAAGTGCCGAATACAACCTTCCTTTTCGGAGATGAGAAAAAATACTCGCGATTCTACTTTGAGCACGGAATCAGGAAGGTCCTATTTACCTACGAGGGTAGTGCCCGACTGTTTCACGAGCTGACTGCGGGAGGTGTCTCCGCTCAGAGAAATCCCATTGATTTTGCCCAAATCATAACCGAGAAAAAAACAGCCGCTGAAATCAAGAAACTGATCGATGAGGCTGTGACCGAGAAAGATGAAGATCTCTCTGACGATGATATCCAAGAAATTGAGCATGGGTTTCTCTTTCGGCTTCCGCTGCTCACCTATCGAGTCATCGGAAACTTTGCCGACTTCACGATGAGTCTGAAGGTAAACATCAAGGCAACAAGAGGTGACATGGTTTTTGTCGACTCAATAGATCTTTTCAAGAACCGAGACCGGCAAAACTTCATTTACAACCTGACCGATCAATTCGATATTCGTGATCAGCTCCAGCTCGAGAAGGATCTTTCTACTATTCTAACGGTCATCGAGAAGCACAAAGAAAAACGGGAAAAGGACAAGAAAAACGGAGCCTTTGAACTCACCGAACATCAAAAGAACATAGGGCTTGATTTCCTGCGAACCAAAGACCTGTGTGAGCGCATTGTTGATGATTATACCCAGCTTGGCTATGTCCGGGAGCGGAAAAACAAGCTGCTTCTGTACCTGGTGATGACCTCTCGGCTAATGGACTCACCGCTCCATTCACTCCTGATTTCTCGAAGTAGCGCCGGAAAAAGCCTGTTAGCCGAGATGACCGAACAGATGTGCCCGCCGGAGGAGACGGTGAGCGTGAGCGACCTAAGCCCGCAAGCACTCTACTATTATGGAGAGGACGATCTGAAGCACAAGTTTATTGTTATTGGTGAGAAGCACGGAAGTGAGGCATCTGAGTATCCATTACGGGAGCTGATTTCGCGAAAATCGATCACCAAGGCAATTCCGATGAAGGATCCGGTCTCAGGACAGATCAAGACCACCACCATCACTGTGCATGGACCGATCTCGCTGGTGGAGACCTCAACTTCAGCCGATGTGAATCCTGAGAATCTCAATCGTTGTTTCGTGATCGCGATCGATGAGACCGAGGAACAGACCGCCCATATTCACCAGCTACAGCGGAAGAACTACACAATTGACGGATTCCTTTCCCGGAAGAAGCACGAAGTAATTATTAAGAAGCATATCTTTGCTCAGCGGCTGCTCCGAAGGATACCTGTTTTCAACCCATTCGCGGAGCTTCTCTCCTTCCCTACATCAAAGCTCCGTTCCCGGCGGGACAACGAAAAATTCTTACGGCTCATCAACGTAATCTGTTTTCTCCATCAGTATCAGCGAAAAGTGAAAGTACTCACCCTTGATTCTGGAGAGAAAATCGAGTATGTCGAATGCGGCGTCGCCGATTACCGTATCGCTTATGATCTACTCTCAGACGGCGTACTTGAGAACACTCTTGACGATCTTCCCCGACCGGCGCGGCATCTATTGAATCTTGTTGAAGAATACCTGGATAAACGAGCAAAAGCCGACAATGTTCCGATTGAAAGAATCATTTTTGAACGGAAGGATATCCGGGAGTACACATCCTGGTCATTCGCCCAAGTTCGGAACAATTTCCGTATACTCAAGGACTATGAATACTTAAAGCTCATCAAACAGCAAAACGGTATGGCAAACCAATACCGGCTCGCCGGCGGGTATACAAGCCTCGATTTACTGCATACCATTCTCTCACCAAAGGATCTTGAAAAGAAGATACGGCGGGAAAAACAGACAAAGATTGACTCCGAGCCCGGAGAAGTTCGAGAAAAAGCTCCTGTGTATGGCATCTCTGCTTGAAAAAACATCCTGAACAAGCTGAACAACGGCCGGTCATTCAGGTTTCCGCCACGTAACTGATTATTCCATAGACACTTAACCCTACCCGAACACCCGAACCCTCATAATGAACAAGAGGGGTGTTTTAGGGCCCAAAAATAATCTCACAGATCATTAGGAGGAGAAAAATGTGGTATCTCAATAAGTTCCAAGAATACCTTCGATCCGGGCAACTGAACGACAGAACTGTCGGATGCTACCGCCTGCACATCAATCGGTTCATTCGCTATTGTGAAGATCATGAAATCCCCAGCTGCAAAGCCGTGAGTGACGATGATGTTTTCAGGTACATTCACGAGGTAATCGACCATCTGCCCCACACGCCAGGATGGAAATATATCGCACTCATGTGCCTGAAACGGTATTTTGCATTCTTAGTCGACCAGTCGGTATTATTCGCGCCGCCGTCGGTTCCGGTGAAAAAACCCCGGTTTTGCTCAGGATCATACAAGGCGGTTGAAAAGCAAACCCTCCGCGCTTTACTGGATAATTTCCCTGTAATCAAAGATGCGGACATCATGGCGAAAGCGATTCTTGAGCTTGGGTATTCAGCGGCCTTGAGACCAGGAGAAGTTCGAGCTCTCAAGATTGAAGACATTGATTTCTCAACCGGGCTGATATTTGTCGAGCAAGGAAAGGGCAAGAAGGACCGGACCGTCCCGGTCGGAGACGTCGCACTTCAATGGGTCTATCGCTACATTCATGAAGTGCGGCCAAACCACCTGAAAGATCCATCCGAACGATATGTAT
>JABGPX010000957.1 GCA_018644745.1 Spirochaetales bacterium | reverse complement strand
CAAAATCCGGCTCGGGAAACTCAAACAGAACGAGGTTGCCGGTTCCCTCAATTCGCATAAAAAGCTTCCCTACGGCTCCAAACTCATGCTTCGATTTCTCGAGCGACGCTTGATAACTAAATGACCCCACCGCTCCGCTTTCCCTTACATCGCGGGGTAAGGGCAGGACATCTATGCGAACAGTGCCGGATTCCGCTGCCTGCCCGAGCGCTTCAATTTCCGCTGAAGGTAAAAACAGTCTTCCGGATTGGGACGGAGTAAATATGAATGACGAAATCGGTATGTTGTAGAGATGGTGAGATCCGACAGGTATGTCTTCAATTTCTCCCACGGTTACGGCGTCTTCGAAAAAAGCGCCTTTCGGATAGGTGATGTCAAACGTGTCGACAAGTGGAATCTTCAGCTGATTGAGCAGTCTGAGAGAAATAAGCACGCTCTGCCCCGCATAGATTTTTCCTTCGGGCACCAGCCATTCCACATCCAAAGGTATATACAGCTGTCTGTTCCGATAGACCCCGACCTCTAGAATCCGGGGTTCAGTTTCCAAGGTATCGCCATTTATTTCTATGATAAACGGCTTGATGATGTATCGGCCCGACGCATCGCCTCGCAGACGGTAACTAATCCAGGTTCGAAATATTCCCTTATCCGCAACAGGCGAAATTTTGGGACCACGAGTTATCTGTAACGACTTAGGCAGAGGAGGAGCGGTTACACTTACTTCATCGGGACGGGGATGGCTGATGTAAATATTGACATAAATGTTATCTTTAACTCCAACAGGATTATTCGCGATCTCATATTCTACCTGGAAATCCTCGGTGAACGCGGGAAGAATCGCCAGGCAAAGAAAAACGAGGCTTATAAATCCCGGGGCAGCGGTTCGTAGTCGACTTTTTCGGTTGACTCCCATACCTTTCCTTCAATCCGTTTGAGATATTTCATAATTCTGTCTATTTCCCCGCCGGAGTCTTCGGCCCGGCCTGCTTCGCGGCTTATTTCACTTCCCTGCGCGCTCATCCTTTCAACGCAAAGCTCGAGGTTGATCTTAGATTCCACTCCCTCGGGACGTATCTCTAATGCGTTACGAAATTTCTCATAGGCTTCTTCATAGAGACCTCGCTCAAAAAGCAGGACGCCATAGTTAAAATTGACCTTATAGGCCAAAACCTCATCCTGAGATCCAAGAGCGATCTGCCACTCTCTCTCAGCGGCCGCAACCTCACCAAGCGCGTAGTATACTGTGCCCAGATTGTAGGCAATCATATGCTCATGCGTACCGTTCTTTCCTGCATTAATATATGCGATATTTGCCTTCTGATAATCACCGCCACTGAAACCGTGATTACCGGCTGCGACATGAAAATATGGAGACAATCGTGAACAGCCGGCAAAACTAAGCGTAAAGAACAGGAGCGCGAGTATTTTTATGGCCGTACAAAGAGGTGCCCTAATCAAAACGTATTCCCCCAACGAATCAGTCGAACCCCGGTTGAGATTGTCAGGCACAGAAGCGCGAGACCGAGAAAAAAGCGAAACCGGTCGGTTGATTGGTATTCATACCCGGATACGCCTCCGCCGCCAAGGGAAGCTTCTATAATCTGGTCTCTCACTCCTGCATCGGCTGCGAATAGCAAGCTACCGTCTGCGGCCTCGGTTATATTCTCGAGGATATCCCTGCGCAGCTCGGTGGTCAGCACGTTGCCCTCGGTATCAAGCAAAAACTTACCGTCACGAACGGGTATGCGGCTCGGGTACTCCGATCCTATTCCAACAACGACAATTGATATCTTTTCGGTTTTCAGCGCGGCGGCGGCGGCGACAGGATCACCGGTAAGCCCCTCCCCATCGGTAAAAAGCACCAGGATCTGATGTGCTTCAAACATTTCCGAGAAGGACTCCGCTCCGAGCTTAATACCGGCCTCAATGTCCGTGCCGGGACTGGAAATCAATTCCGGATGAAGCGCATCCAAAAGGTTTTGGAGTGCGGTAATATCTTCGGTCACCGGCAGCAGTAATGAAGCATCTCCTTTATACCCGACAACAGCGAATCGACCCGTACCGGAAGAATCGATAACCTCATTTGCGAGTATAGCCGCGCGCCTTAGTCGCGTGGGCGCCACGTCGTCGGCCATCATGCTGTTTGACAGATCAAATACAAACACCACTTCATTTCCTTCCCGCTGATCAGGCACCGGCCGGCTTCCCCAGCGAAACCCGGAGGCAGCGGCGACACAAAGCAAGAGAAACAGCAAGAAAAACAGAGCCGAAAAAAAGGATTTAACGACATATACATTGGCGAAATCGACTTTAAGCCATTGACCGGCAAGATTGGCAAGATCTCTTCTGCCGGAAGCATATCGGCGCCACAAGATAAGCACGATGGGCAGGATAACGAAACCGAGAAAAAGCAGATCGGGGCGGTCTATCATTTAGAGGACCTCCCGAAAAATACCTTTGCGGATGAGGAAATCCAAAAGTATACAGCATAGTCCTATCAGAATGAAAACATGGTAGCGCGGATCAGTCTGTATCCTAATCTTCGATCTCTTTTCTACTGACTCTATTGAATCGATTGTGCGAAATACTGCAGCGAGAGCTCCCGGGCTCTTAGCAGAGAAATACCGCCCCCCGGCAGATTCGGCAATTTCGACCAGAAGATCCTCATCGAACCGGCTGTTGAACATGCCTTTAAACAACGTGCCTGTTTTCGGATCTGTATACTCAATCGGTACTTCGCCCTGGGTTCCAATACCAATGACATAAATTCTAATTCCCAGGCCGGAAGCTATACCGGCGGCAGAATCCGGCAGAATCTC
>JABGPX010000531.1 GCA_018644745.1 Spirochaetales bacterium | reverse complement strand
CCGCCATATTCCGTGTTTCGTGGCAGTCTTCGTCTATATTGAAGAGCATTTCGCGTTCGTAGTGTGGATGAAAACCGTCATGATACGTTCTCATATATAGCCAGGGGCCAAAGCGAACACTCCTCTGAGCCACATGGGCGCATTGGCTCAGTACGAGATACTCTCTTCCGCTTTCCGCTCCACCGGTGATACTCGAAGCGAAACTCTCCCCGTCCCATCTCGATGCTTCTTCAGACGCATCAGCCTCAAGCAGTTCGGAGAGAGTCGGCAGGAAATCAAGATTATAGTGGAGCTGTGTGTCCACGTGTCCCTTCATCCCGCCGGGCCAGCGCACGATCATAGGGATTCTGCAAGTAGCATGATCCGCGGTGCCGTGTTCGCCATAGATACCTAGCTCCCCCATATTTTCGCCATGATCGGAACTGATGACTACGGCAAGATCATCCATTACACCCTTTTGTTCTAAAGCATCGAATATCCGGCCAAGATGCTCATCCATATAACGGATACCGCAATCATAGCCGTCTATCATCCGGCGAAGCCCGTCGCGGTTTTCGACCGTTCCGGGATGACGCGGGAATTGGGGATCGTCATCGCCGTTATACATCATAATATCGAGAGCAGTATGGGGTCCGCTCAACGACTGATGCGAAGCGACTACCTCGTCGGTAAGCCATTCAGGGAGGGGCTCATCGGCGAAAGGATTCCCGAAGTCCTGCGGAGCGCGATATGGGGTGTGAGGATCCCAGTAATTGATATGGAGGTACCAGTCATCGTCACCGCCTTTCCGAGTTATCCAATCAAGCACCGTAGGGGTAACTTCCTCTGCAGATTCTATACCTCCCTTTCCGGTATTAAACATCTCATTGAATCCGGCGTAGAAACCCCACGAAGCGTGACGTTCTGCAAACGGGCTGATGAGAGTAGTCCGCAATCCCCTGCTCCTGAGAAGAGCGGGAAGGCTGTGGGTGCGAAGCATATCCGCAAAACCGCGGCCGGCTCCTTCTATCCGAAGATCCGCGGTAGTACCGCCATGCCCTACTACACCGGTGTGAATCCCATGCATTCCAGTCATCATGGCGGTCCGGGATGGCAGACAAGGAGCGTCTGAGCAATAGTAGTTGTCATAACGTACGCCCTCGCGGGCAATTCTGTCGATATTCGGCGAGGTGTTTCTTTGGTAGCCGTAGCAGCCGAGATGGTCAGGTCTTAAGGTATCGAGATCAAGATAGAGTAAACGCATAGTACTTCCTAAAATATGTTAGTAGGGACTGTCTTCGAATTGCATTCCAAAACGCCGCGGTACCATAATCTCATTGACGCATTCAAGAGCAAAATCGTCGGTCATTCCGGCTACATAGTCGGCGACAATCTTCTTTGCGCCCGTGCCCTGTTCATCATAATATTTCCGCATCTTATCTAGGTAATCGCCGAACCTGGAACCGAGTCCGTTGCCCTCGTCTTCATAGGCAGGAGAATCGAACCCGTAACGCTCGAATATATCAATCAGATAGTCGAAGAGAGTATTCATAATCCGGCGGAAGTAAGCGTGATAGGTGGAAAGCTTTGGGTTCTCGTATATTCTGGAATAGTTAAAATCCTTAAGAATTATGCTGGCCTCGTAAAAATCATCGGAAAAACCAATCGTGCCAGTTTTCTCGGAGGTTTTTATAATATCACCGACGAGAGTGTCAATTATCTGGCTGTTTGTAACACCCAGTACGGTCTTGACCTTTTTTGGCAGATCATCGACCGTAACCAGCCGAAGACTGATCGCATCTTCCAGATCCCGACCTAAATACGCAAGCTTGTCGGACATCCGCATTATCGCGCCCTCCCAGGTACAGGGGTAGAATTCCAGTGTTTTTACGAGGGAGAGATCTCTAATCGTGAAATCCGGCTTTATCGCCTGCTCGAATTCTTCGCCGCAATGATTAAGTATACCATCGCGCACCGCGTATGTAAGATTGAGCCCTTTACCGTAGTTTATAAGGTTGTCTGCAACGTACAGGCTGTAGAGCTCATGGTTGAAGCCGCCCTCATCTTTCAGGATTTCTGCCAGGATTTTTTCGCCGGCGTGACCAAAGGGCGTGTGGCCGAAATCATGCCCGAGGCTAATAGCCCAAGCCAAATCAACATTGAGTTCGAAAGCCCTGCAGATGGTCGCTGATATAGTTGCGACATGCATCACATGCTCGATACGAGTACAGATATGATCATTCTTCGGCGCAAAGAAAACCTGCGTTTTGTGTTTTAGCCGCCGGAATGGATACGAGTGGATCAGCGCCGTAATATCTCGAAAATAGTGGCCCCGAACATCCTCTTCTCGTGCATACCGCCGGGTGAGAAGCTCTTCCTGTGGTAATTTGTTTTCAAAGCTCATGCTTCTATTATAGATTTTTTGACCAGGATTGTCCGCTACCAAAACAACAAGATTATTTCCTCAGCAAAATTTCTCGCATCGTCCGGGAGCGCGGGATTTTCAACAAACTCCCTGAGACTTTCGAGACCGAAGGGCGTGCCGCGAAATGTATCGCAGGATGCCGCTGTTCCGTCAAAGCCGCTTCCATCTTCAATTATTCCTTTTTTCACGGTAAGCACCAATTCCGCGTCGACTCGAGGCAGCGTCAACCTGAAATCCGGCGTGCGGCCATATATCCAATCCCAACGGGCATTCCTCGAGCAGAGATCGCTGACACGGGATTCATCGAAAAATGGCTGGCCTGTCAGCTCATTGGGTTTTGCATCCGCACCGGCAAAAACTGAGGAGAGGGCGGCCACAAACGCAGGGGCCTCGAATCCCGTTCGCAAATCTGCCAGGT
>JABGPX010000454.1 GCA_018644745.1 Spirochaetales bacterium | reverse complement strand
TTCTTGCAGCTGGGTACATACAACTTAAAGAAGGAGATGCCTGGGATTTGCAGCCCGGCGGCAAATATCTGGTTACGCGACAGGATTCGAGCGTAATAGGTTTTCATGTGGGGACAAAAGAACCCGCCGACTCAGGTTTCAGAATTGCTGCGGCACATACCGACAGTCCGGGATTTCGACTAAAGACGGAGACTGAAGATGTTTCAGCCGGCGCGCTGCGGGTTACCGCGGAGGTATATGGGGGACCGATATTGTCGTCCTGGCTCGATCGAGATTTATCGATTGCGGGAAGGGTAGTATTCGATGACGGCGGAAAATTGGCGTCGACTCTATTTAATGCGTTTGATGCCGTCGCTGTAATACCGAGTGTAGCTATCCACCTTAACAGGGAAGTGAACAAAGGTATTGAGCTCAACGCACAGGAAAAGCTCCGAGCAGTACTGTCGGTTTCGGTCGATGAGCAAGACAAGAAGGGTTTTCTCAAACGGCTGATCGGGAAGGCTCTTGGTATTGATGCTGCGCGAATACACGATGCTGATCTGTATTTGTTTTCGGCTGAGCCGGCACGTTTAATTTCAGGAGAAGACAACATGTATGTCAGCGGTCGTATCGATAATCTTGGAATGTCTCATGCGGTGATGGCGGCACTTTGCGGGAGTTCGGCAGCAGAGCCGACCTGCGTCGCGGCGCTTTTTGATTCAGAAGAAATCGGCAGTATGACCTGGCAGGGAGCTCAATCATCTTTCTTGCGGGATCTGCTCCATCGAATCTCCTTATCCTTTAGCGATTCGAATGAGGATTTTTTTCGGGCTTTGGCTCACTCGTCTCTGATTTCGGCAGACGCGGCCCACGCCGTACATCCCAATTACGCGGATAAACATGACAGCTATTATGTACCGAACTTAAACGGCGGTCCGGTGGTAAAGGCCAATGCCCGGCAGAGTTACACTACAACCGCAGAATCTGGTGAGCGGTTCATAAAACTCTGCAAAAATCATAAAATTCCGGTGCAAAAGTTCATCGGTAGATCAGACATTCCTTCAGGCGGCACAATTGGACCGATTACATCCGCTAGCCTCGGCATTCCATCAGTAGATATCGGCAATCCTATCTGGGGTATGCACAGTATAAGGGAAACCGCGGGTACAAAAGATCAGCCGTATATGGTGGATGCACTCAAGGCCTTTTTTCAGGAAGGGCTCAATTAGAGTTATGGGCATATCGAAAAATCCATCATATGTTTCACCCGACTGATGTTATTCCTTATAAAATCGGGGTTTTTCGTATATGTTCGATGTTAAAGTCGCAGTTTATAGAGAAGCCCTTATGGATTATTTGCGATAAATTCCAAATAGTTCGTAGCAATGGGATCCTCGGGGGACAACTCGAGAACCAAACGAAAGTGTCTTTCTGCTTCTTCTAGCTTTTCTTCTTTCAGCGAGAGTATGCCCAGGTTTGAAATGATTTTCACGTTCCCCGGTTCGATTATCAGCGCTTTTTCCAGGGTTTTTCGGCATTGGGGGTATTCCTGCAACTCGAGCTGGCATATAGCAAGCTCATTCAAGGTATCCGAGTGCTCAGGTCCAATCTCGAGAGCATGCTCAAAGGCTTTTTTTCCTTCCGTGTACTGGGATAGTCTTCGATGGGCCCATCCGAGTAAAAACCAGGCGTTCCAGACCTTCGGGTTTTTCTTAATGAACTCTGTTATCTTGTCGATTCCATCCTGTTCGTTTCCAAGACGGATGAAATCATAAGCCTCATTGAATAGCTCATCCATTTGATCGTTGGTTGATATTTCATTTAATATCTCGCGCACCTTTTCATTCTTCTTTTTATCAGCGCTCATCCCTAGAAATAACTCGAAATGCTCGCGAGCTTTTGGAAAATTCCTCTGTTTCAGGAAAAAATAAGCCGCGTTAAACTGCACAGTTTCGTTATCACTGCCTGTATCTAAAGCTCTTTTATAAATTTCGAAAGCCAGCTCCCGGTATTCGTCCGACAGCGGGGCCCGGCCGGCCTGCTCGTAGACATCCGCGTGCTCTTCATAAACTAAGGCGAGATTCAGCAAACTGTGTACATCTTTGGAATTCAAACTGATAAGTGCTTTGAAGATCTCTTCAGCAATTTCGAAGTCGCGGCTCTGAGCCTTGAGAATACCAGATTCTGAGAGATCATCAATAATAGAAGGTTTGGCGGCCAGAATAAAACTCCGGTAGTAATCCGCATGCTCGTGATCCGGCTGGTATACCAGAATCTTGAGCATTGCCGCTATTATCATCTCCCAGCTAAGGTCGTTTACGTCCCATTCATCCTGTTCAGGAAGAAGCTCTACCGGAATAAGGATTGCAGGATCAATAACGAAATCGCCTATATTCTTGTCCAAACCTTCGGGCAGAGAGATAAAAATAATAGATTCTAATGTTGAGGGTGTATTTGAGGTTTCCATAGTCTAATTGTGCTTTCTTGATGTATTGAGATAGTCGTTAATTCGCATTTTATATGCCATCGGGATTTCTTCTTCATAAAAACCTATCGCCACAGTGCCAATACCTTTCTGATCCGGATATTCCTCAAAACGCACAATTTTGCTCTTAAGAACCACAGGGTTAGCTCTGTCTTCTATCTCGATGCTTAGTTTCGCGTCTTTATCAACGAGGAATTTACCGACGCCTGTAACGAGAATCATAGCGCCCGAGAAGGAAAGATCTCTGATAATGCACTTTCTGGGTACTTCATCGACAAAAAGGATTGCGTTTTTTGACACTAGGCCGATCTTTCTGATTGATTCCGCATTTATATCAATCCGCTCATCTTTTCTTCTCTTTG
>JABGPX010000956.1 GCA_018644745.1 Spirochaetales bacterium | reverse complement strand
ACACCAGCTTCCATGGACCGTTCCGCATGGGTGTTCTCAGGAACATGCCGCGAGGGCCTGGGATGGCCCTAGCCTCATCGGCTGCTCTTCCGGCGATCCAGATCCAGACAATAAATCGCGGACGGATCAAATTGCGATAGGGAAATACGTAGGCGTCAATAAACACGAAGCACAAGACGTGGCGCAGTGGGCGGATTGGGGCGTGGACTTTCTTAAGTACGATTGGAGTCCCACAGACCCAATATCGTTGGAGCGCATGGGGCGGTTGGTCAAAGCGGCCCCTCGTGACATCGTGCTCAGCATTTGTACGGATGCCCGTCTCGTAGACGTTGATGCTATCAAGACTTGGGCAAACATGTGGCGCGGTCTCCCCGACACACGCGACGATTGGCTCAACGTTCTGGGGAACGCCTTCCTGATGGAGGATGTGCGGAGAGAAGACTGGCGTCCGCACGTCTCGCCGGGATCGTGGAACGACCTGGACATGTTTGCCCTTGGACCCCAGGCATCCCAACGCCGCCCGAACAGACTGTCCCAGGATGAACAGATCACGGCAATGACGGCGTGGGCGCTTTATCCCTCCCCACTCATCTTGAGCTGTGATCTCTCTGCTCTCACTGATTTTGAGTTGCGGCTGTTTTCCAACACAGAAGTGATTGCCGTGAATCAAGATCCCCTGGGGAAACCTGCTGTGCGCTTAAGTGAGAGGCGAGAGCAATCTTTTCATACCGGCCAACTGCTGCATAATGCACGCATCTGGGCGCGTTCACTCGCGGATGAAAGTGTCGCCATAGGTTTCTTCAATCTTTCGGAAAGCTCTGATTTGCTTTCGATTGATTTCAAGGATCTCGGCCTCTCCGGATCAATCGGCGCACGGAATCTTTGGGAACGTCGCAATATGGGGCGGGTACAGGGTCAGCTATCTATTGAGGTCCCGGCCCACGGCGCTCAGCTCATCTTGCTGACGCAGTAATGGTCGGTTGCCATTAACTGTGGAGTTCTGGGTGCCCCAGAAGAACGAAAATTACAATATTTAATTTGAAGGAGGCCATATACCAATCGCTTGAGGCAGATCCAAATATTGATCACGTAGGATACTATTGATATATGATCGAAATTCGTACGATTCTAAAGGTAGTTTCTGGCTGGCATTCACGCTGAATCTTCAAGCTCTTAAGGCAGTTCTTACTCATCAGACATCATGAGCGTCACCAGATTGTAAGCGATTCTCGAAATACCTCCCGCAGCTCCTCCGGTGTAAATGGCCGCGGGCATAATTTCGTGACCCGGTGCTGCGGCAGCGTGCCTTCTACGAGCTTATCCAGGTCCGCTTCCGTATATCCAACCGCGGAAAGACCGTTGGGCATCCCCGTCTGTTTCATAAGATCGATGACTGCCTGAGCAAGAATCTCCCCCGCATCCTCCTTTCGTGCGCCGCTGACATCGATACCCATCAGCCTGGCCGCTTCAAGGTGCCGCTCCGGCCGGGCGGGCCCGGAAAAACGAAATGCAGCCGGAGCGTTAAGAACCACCGACATTCCATGGGGAATGATCGGGGTGCCCGGCGGGTATCCGGCAGGTATATAGTCCCTTACCATCCCCGAGACCGTATAGGACATCCCGTGGGGCAGGTGCAGCCCGGCATTGCCAAACCCGATTCCCGCGAATGTGGCCGCGATAACCATCTCGCGCCTGGCCTCGTCATTTTCCGGGTTTTCGGCAACCCGGAGAATGTTGCGGCTTACCATTTCAATCGCTTTTTCGGCCCAGACATCGCTGATCGGATTGGCCCCCTGGTAGGCGGGTCGTTCACGGGGGGACTTCGGGGCAGGCCGCCGGTCGTAGGGCAGGTTTGTGTACGACTCGAGGGCGTGGACGAGGATGTCGAACCCGGTCGATGCAACGACCATCGGCGGCATGGTGCGGGTATTATCCGGATCGATGATACCCCGGTCGGGCCGGATAAAACGATGGGCGATACCAGTTTTGGCGTGCATCTCCTCGAGGTCGAAAATAATAACGCCTGTGGTTTCGCTTCCCGTTCCTGCCGTGGTCGGAATACAGATGCAGGGTTTCAGGGGGCCGGGAACGGGCTCTCCCGTGCCTATCGGTGCGTTCACATAAGTCAGGAAATCGGCCGGATAGGTAGAGTAGAGATTGGCAGCCTTGGCGGTGTCCATGCAGGAGCCACCTCCGATGCCGACAAAACCATCGAAACCACCGTCCACCGCGAATGCGACGGCCTCCTTTAGAGATGTGTCTGTCGGCTCGACCCGAGTCCCGCTGAAAAGAACCGCATCGATACCTTCTTTTCTCAGGGATTCAAGGGCTTCTTCGACCGGGGGCAGCGGGGCTACCCTTTTATCGGTTACCACCATTACCCTTTTGCCCGCCAGCTCTTTCATATCGAATCCGGTTTCCCGGGTCGCGCCGGAACCGTATTTTATACTGGCCGAGTTCATCGTCAGGATCGTTTCATACTTCATTGTTGCCCCCCCACCACGATTTTAATCCTATCGAGGAAATATGTAAAACACCTATCCTGAAAATGCCGATGTAATGTCATTTAGAGTTACTCCCAGAGTCATTTTTGCTATTACATCCAACTGATCAACCGCTCCTCTCAAGTGAATCGAACTTTGGCCATGTTGGATTGACTGGCCGGGTTGTAACGCGGCTGCCGGCGAAGAAGTCTCTAGTTCATAAAAAGGGCCCAAAGGTTCTTTTCCCGGCTCGGGCGGACCGTCGTTATATGAATTAACAACATCGCCGCTAAAAGGATATTTCTGGATCTCTAACATAGAATTCACATAGTCGGCTGTATCCG
>JABGPX010000955.1 GCA_018644745.1 Spirochaetales bacterium | reverse complement strand
CAGCGCCTGACTCGATGAAAGGATTCCCGCCAGCTTGCTGAAGTCCTGCGTCATATTTGTAATCTGCTCCAAAGTCGAAAACTGAGCCATCTGGGCAATAAACTCGGTATCCTTCATCGGTTCGGTCGGATCCTGATGAGTCAGCTGGGTGATGAGGATTTTCATAAAATCATCTTTCCCAAGATTATCCGACTCTGAGATATTCCCGAGGGATTTGTTAAATGCATCCGTTTGCACCTGCACACGCGCAGCATCCTGCGTAGACATTGTATTCGAAACTTCCATGTTCTCTCCTTACACCACCAGATTCACCAGGTCGCTTCCCCGGCCGATTTCCTCAAGTATGGGCACCGCTTCATCAAGATGCCTTATGTTCTTCGCCGAAGCGCTTCGTTCGCGCTTCCCGCCGCTTTCATTATTGTTCTCCCGGCCGTCGACCAGCACTTCAAACTCAGATGCGTCAAAACCGCTGTTCCGAAAGCTTCTGTACAGAGATTCCAGATTCTGATCGAAATTCTCTTTCACAAATCCGTTATCCACAAATATCCGTCCGGAAATCCGATTTTCATCTAGCTGTATTCGTACGCGAACTCTGCCGAGATTTTCAGGTTTGAGTACAAGCCGGATTTCTCCCTTGTTGTTGTTCCTCAGGATGATCCCCGATTGCTTCACAATTTCGCTGCTCAGATTTTCCCTGACATATGCGGAAAATGACGAATCGGCCCTTACCGTCCTTGGCTGATCCGATGAAAGAGTTCGCACATTGTAACCCGCCGATCGAACAAGCTTTAATTCCGGCCCGTTCTCTTCGGCCTCCACCGCCTGTCGAGATGATCCGGTAGATTCTGCAGCCTTAACCGCTTCGGTATCAGATCCAGTTCTGTAATCCCGGACCTCAATAGCCGCGGTGCCTCTTTTCGCATTTGTAGATACGCTTTCCCGAGGATCTCTATCTGGCAGGTCACCTTTTGTTTCACTATCATTTCCAGCCGCGCTAAAAACCTCATGCAGTTCGGCGGCTGTCGCGGCGGCATTTTCTTCCTGTACAGGCATCGGCTTGTCCTGAGCAGATATAGCTGCTCTATTGATTACCTTCCTGCCGGATTCCTCAAAAGCCTCAGCTGCCTCGAGTACTTCTTCCGCTGGTTCTATGAGCTCCAGCTTATTACCGGACTGCGGTGTCAACTTAGGTAAGAGAGCAACCTGTCCGGCGTCGCGCGATTTTTCTGCAACCTGGCGGCCATCGGCGGACTCTTCACTAAGAGTCTTTTTCGCATCCACCTTAGCGGGCAAAGCAGCCTTTGAAGCGGTTTTCTTTTTTTCGCTTGTTTTCGCGGCAGAATCGGCGTTTTTCACGTTCTTCCCGTCTTTTTTGCCTTTTATCTTTTCAGACTTTTCAAGTGAGGAGTGAGTTTCTTTCGGCGTTGTCTCTTGAGTAGTATCTTGAGATGCTTCTCCGGATTTCAGCGCCTGCTCAAACTCCCGAGAAAACGCCCTGGGCTGTTCTGGAATATTCTCCGTCGGGGTATTCTGGCTTACAGAAAGCTGTGAATTGTTTATCAATGTCTGTACGGCAACCCCCGAGACGTTCAGCACCATCTACCTCCGTTCGTTATCAACTGGGTTTATCAATCATCTTCTCCTGAATTCTTGCCGACCGATCGGCAGGCATCAGCTGCAGCCAGTAGCTCGCTACCGAGTTTGCCCCGGTTTCGGCTGCCACCACATCTGTCATCCGGAGGATGTCGATAACATCCTGATCACTCATTTCCACAAGCCTATCCACCGCTTCCGCGGGAGGCATGTTCACAAACTGCTCTGAAACTTTTCGCAGGTTTGCATTCTTATTTTCGTACTGTTTTAGCCGAGCGCTTAGTGATTTTTCCTTTTCTTCTAAAGCATTCTCCTGTTCAAGCACCTTTTCCATCATTTGAATGAGCTCGGCCTCACGAAAATCCAGGGATTCCTCTCTCTTATTCTGTTCTTCCATTCGAAGCTCGAGAGCCTCCCATTGCTGGGCAAGGCGTTGCTGATCGAGCAGATCCGGAGCGTCGGTTCCCTCTATCGCAGTTCCGCTCTTGATACCAACGAGTCCAAGCACCGGAGCGAAGGTATCTTTCACATCAATGAGCCCAAGAAAATCAAACCAGATAAATCCGCTGAAAACTAACGCCGCGAGAGCGAGAATTAACACAATTATCCGCGGTGCGGTGCCCACAATTCCATATTTAGCCATTATCAGACTCCGTCATTACCGGCTGAGGCGGTATTATTACCGGCTGAGGCGGTATCGTCACCGGCCGAGGCGGTTTCCCTGTTCTGGCGGCCCGCCCCGTATTTATGTCATCAATTTCCTTGATTTCTTCGGTTTTCTGTTCTTTCAGATAGGAAAACGATCGTTTTTCCTTGAGCTTATCAAGCACTTTTCTCTGACGAGACGCATCAAGATATGATGCCTGCACCTCTTCACGCTTGATCTCCCATTCAGCAAGCTCTAGTCCCTTTTTCTCCGATTCTTGATCGAGCCGGCTCATATAACGATAAGAGTTCAGCAGTTCCACGGAATCTATTTCACCGGTGCTTTTCTCATGGCTGTCGAGAAATGCCTTGGCTTTTCTCATTCCCCGGTCCTCAATTTCACGGCGCAGCTTCACGCATTCACCGGTTACCCCGGCAAGGCGAATTTCCCATTCCCGTTCTCGGTATTTTCGAAGGGAAAGAATACGTTCGAGCTTGAATTTGAATGATTTCATTCTACCTGTGCCCCGTTACCCGCGATTTGACTCAATCTTGCAATTGTCTCTTCAATGTCGGCTTTTTCGCTAATCCCC
>JABGPX010000954.1 GCA_018644745.1 Spirochaetales bacterium | reverse complement strand
TGGTCGGTCGTTTTCAAATCTACTTTTGCAATGCCACTAATTATGCACGTGTCGAAATATACCTTTTGCATTTAACTATCGCCCTTCCGCTGTTTTTGAACAGACATCCTTTCCAAGACGGACCAATTATCCAAATGCTTTGTGAAGTCCCTCGCTGGATTGGAATAGGCTCCCTTCGCTATAAGAAGCAGCTCTTGCTTCTTCAAGCCTCTTGTCGCCCAACAATTGTTTTGGTTGTCTATCCAAAAATAGTGCTGAAGGGTTTTTGCAGTTCCGTATAGGTCTGTGAGTCGCTTCAACAAGGTGCTTGGCTTAATCACGACGAAATGCTGTTTCTTTCGATTTAGCGAGCGGTTTATAAATACCCAATAGTCTGCGGTCGATTCTGCTATTTTCTTGGTACTCAGGGTCCACCAACCACAGACACTCAATCCTGACTGGATAGCATCTGACAGATCAGGCGTAAAATCCTTTGAGAATTTCACCTGGTAGCTTGCCGTCCTTTTGTTGCTGGTATTCGTTACAAGCAAATCGATTCCGGTGTCCTTGGATGGGATCCAGACGTTTAGGTTTTTAAATGTTTTCTCAATGAATGACCCGACAAGGTATTCGCCCGCGTGAATCGTAAAAATTGGTGTCACGGCTTCCTCCTATAAAAATATATACTCTGAATAAATTTTACTGCGCTCTGGGCCGGGCCAGCCAACATACGAATGTTCTTCTCGTGATAACTCGGGTTGCGGATGTTTGAATCATATAGTCATTACATGGTGTCAGACAATACACTCTGATTCTGACCACCAATGTATTTTTTCATTTCATTTGAGAACCGCGCATGTAATTTCTGGTATACTTCGCTTGTTGGAATTGTTACAATCGCCCCTGGCTTCCCATCGGGACCACGAAGCCAATTCCGAACGAGGAAATCGGATAAAGTTGTTTTCAGTACATTATCGTAGTAATGAAGCCCGCATATTATTTTGAAACCGGTGTGATTTTCAGGTATTGATCGGATTTTTGCCTGCCACACGAAATCGGCTTGGGGAAAGATTGTTTGTGGTAAATCAATTTCTCGTCGGTAAGATTCTGACATATCTCCGTTTTCTTGCAGGATGATTAACTAAGATACACAGTTCACTGCAGGACGCCTACCATGGTTTTTGATAGGCATGTTCAGGAAAAAATATCCCATCTCCTCTTTTATCTGAACTTCTGAAAGATCTATCATGAAAGTAGGTCTTCTATCATTGATTTCTTGCTTTCGTATTACATTGCTTTTGTGGATTAATACATATGACGCGATAGCTGCTGCTGCGGCACCGGCAGCGGTGATCGCGGTTAGTATCAATGTGGCAATGGTCATGCCATCACTCATTTCAGATACTCTTTAACAATCATTCGCAGACCCGCATTCTAAACTTTTCATATACAATAGTTTTGTGTGTTTTCTCCATTAATGCAAGGTCATTGGCTGGGTTTATCTATCGGCAGAAAGATGCTGTTTTTTATGTCCCGGCAAGTGAATTATACTTTGAGCAGAGGTAAAAAAAATGCCAATAAATAATGAGTTTGGAGATTTTTCTACTGGTGCGGCATATATGAAGGATGAAAATGACTATCCGGGCGCGACAGGATTTGAGTCTCCAGTTAGTTCCAATGCACAGGTAAGGTGGTGGTATGAAGCCATGAGACTTTATGAGGCGAAAGTGCGCCATTCAAAATTAGCGCATATAGACGACCTCATACTTGTAACAACTTATCTTGGACAGTCCCTAACTGGCCTTTTTGGCCGGAAATTTCCGGGAACCCCAGGGAGGAGAGACACGCCATCTTTGATCGGGTACATAAAATACGTTCTGCCAGAGAACGGGCTGGATCTGCAAAGCGATCAAGAGAGGTACTATAGTTGTGCTTACGATCTCATCGTAGATATGGATCAATATTATACTACGATTACCAAACACCCGGACAGTAACAAAGAAGGAATGATGAAAGAACTCACTAAGGAAAAAGTGACAAAATTCATGGAAGCAACCCGGCGAGTTTGGATATGGTATGGTTACAAGAAATTCTCAGATGAAATTACTGCTGCAAGTTTAGTGGCTTTCCAAACCCTATATATAGATTTATAAAAAGCACACCGCGACCGCTATGGTTTGAACTGAGGAGAAAACACGATGAAAGAAAGAAGGCGCTTCTGGGATTATTACCGGGCCATTGAGGACGACTTGATCGCGGCATCACGGTATGTCGACATCGTAAAAGATAATCTATGCTGCTACTCAATCGAGTTCGCGCGTCTGCTGTTGGTTGTATGTGCCGAGCTCGATATGGCGTTCAAGGAACTCTGCGAACTCATCGATCCGTCGGAAAAGCCGGAATCAATCAACGGGTACTTTCCCATAGTCACCGGGCGATTCCCCGACTTTGCAAACCGCGAACGATATGTAAAAAGGTCTAATTCACTTGTTCTAAAACCGTTTGAAGACTGGACCGCGACGAACTCACCTGCCTGGTGGACCGGATATAACAAGGTCAAGCATGCGAGGAAGGATTATTTCTATCGGGCGAACCTCGGCAACGTTCTCAATGCGACGGCTGGACTACAGATCGCGCTGTTTCACTTCTATCACTTGAGCGAAGGGGATAGCGGTTTCGGTCAATTCGCTCCGGCGGATTTACCGCGCCTCATGGTAGAGTGGAATTCTAACGAACCCGAGCAAGAAATCATGTGGCATGGTCTTGAGTTTCTTCGTTAGCGGTGGCGTATAGCGATAGGCGCGACGGCGAGGATAGGGCTACTGGGGTCGGTAGCGCGTCGCTGCGACGCGCT
>JABGPX010000952.1 GCA_018644745.1 Spirochaetales bacterium | reverse complement strand
GCCCCTCATCATTTACCGTGATATATCCGCGTTTGTTGGTTTCGACGCCGGCAGCGGAGAGATTCAGAGTATCGGTGTTCGGCACCCGGCCAACGGCGATGAGCAGATGCGAACCCGAGAGCAGCTCGTTGCTGCCGTTTTTCGAGAAACTCAATTCGATATCCGCGCCCTTTTTCTCAAGCTTTTTTGTTTCCGCATTGAGATGAAATTGTATTCCTTCGTCCGAGAGAATCTTCAGGGCGACGGCGCTAACGTCGGGATCCTCTCTCGAGACTATTCTATCGCCGAATTCTAATACACTTACTTCGCTCCCAAAACGTCGATACGCCTGGGCAAACTCGAGGCCAATATATGAACCTCCCACTACCAACAGGTGCTTGGGTGGTGCTTCCAATGCCAGGATTCGCCGGTTGTCGAGCCATTGAACGGAGTCGATACCTTCAATATCGGGTTTCCGCGCTCGGGCTCCCGTGTGGATAATGATCTTTTCTCCCCGGATAGTATCATCCCCGACTCTCAGAGTATGATTATCTACGAATGAGCCCGCGGCACGGTAAAAATCCGTTACCTCTTTCAGCCATTCTTCAAAACCTTCGCTGGCGGGAACGCGCATGCCGTTCACCCGTTCCATTACTTTGGAAAAATCGATTGAGTAGTTGTCGATGTTTATGCCGAAATCCCCGCCTCTGCCGGCGACGTGCGCCGCCCTGGCGCTTGCCACCAATGTTTTTGTCGGGGTACAGCCCCAGTTAACACAGGTACCTCCTACCCTGTCCGCTTCAATTACCGCAACCGATAATTCTTTCTTGAGCAGAACTGGAAGGATAGTTCCTGTCGCTTGACCTGTTCCTATGAGAATAATGTCATATGTCTTCATTGCCTTACCCCAATTTTTAATATCCTGCTTTGAGCAGTTGAAAGCAAAGCAAATGAAGTTTTTCTTGACATACAGCCATTCTGTGCTAAAATAGAAAAAAAACCGGGAACGTTCCCATAGAAGGACTCGATCTGGCAACTATCCACGACGTAGCGAGGAAGGTGGGTGTCTCGAAATCTACCGTTTCAAGAGTAATCAGCGATCAAGGCTATGTGAAGAATCAAACAAGAGATAAGATTAACAAAGCCATTGAAGAGTTGGATTATTCACCTAATTACCTCGCCCGTGGAATGAGAACAAATAAATCTGCCACCATCGGATTGTTTATTCCTGATTTCTCAAATCCTTTTTATGTTGAATTGTTTAAAGGGATCGAGCAGGTAACGAGAAACGCAGGATATACTAACGTTATTTGCCATACCGCCAAGAATCCGAAAGCGGAGATGGATTACATCAAAGAACTGCTGAACAGCCGGATCGACGGGATAATCCTGAACACCTATCATACAGACCCGGAGAACCTACGGTATTTCAGAGCTTTGGCGAAAGCGAAACCCATTGTCTTCATGGATCCTGTTTTTCATGACGACTCGATTTCGTACGTGGTAAGCGATGGATTTTCGGGTACCAAAAGTGCCGTAAAACACCTCGTGGACTCGAAATGTAAGCGCATTGCCTATATCAATGGTCCCAAGAGTCATGCTGTTACAAAGGATCGGTATAACGGATATCTCGTCGGCATCAAAGAAGCCGGACTCACGACTGATCAGCGCTTTATCTATAATGGAGATTTTTCACTTGAATGCGGCAGGGCTGCCGTTGAAGCGTTCCTGAACCAGAAAGTGAAACCGGATGCGATTGTATCGGCAACTGATGTAATGGCCATCGGCGCGATGAATGAGTTGACGCACCGATCTATCCGGGTTCCGGAGGACATAAGAATTATTGGTTTTGATAATATACCACTGGCGCAACTGGTGCGGCCGGCGCTTACTACTGTAGCCCAGCCGATTCTGGAACTTGGAGAAAATGCCGCGGAACTGCTGCTTAAAAAAATAGAGAATCCGGACACGCCGAACCGTCAGGTAGTTATGCAGTGCTCTCTTATTAAGCGGGAGAGCGCGTGATTTTATTTTCGAACCTATACTCTCAAAAATACATTGGGAGTTTTGGGAAATATATTTTATTCATCCACAGGAGGAAATGAATGAAAAAATTTTTGATCTTGCTAGTTGCTGTTCTGTTCACCGCAGGCGCGTTGTTTGCCGGGGGAGCTCAGGACAAAGACGACGACGAAATTATCATTGGATTTAACAATGGATCGACGACGGTGGACTTCCTGCGACAGGTGGGAATCAGCTTGGAACAAGTAGCCGAAGAATACGGCGTGAAACTGCTTGTGGCTGAATCAAACTTTGAAGCAGAGAAGATTCTTCCTAATGTCGACAATTTGCTGGTTCAGGGCGCTGACATAATCATTGACTTTAATGTTAACGCCGAAATCGGGGGAAGCCTGGTAGATTACTGCGCTGAAAAGGGAGTACCGGTTATTGGAATCGACGTACTTTACACCGGCGCGAGCGGAGCTGAGGGTTATTTCTTTGGAGCCAACAACCAGATGGCCGGAGAAGTTGCCGGCGAAGGTCTTGCTGTGGCAATAAAAGAAAACTGGGGCGGCGAAATTGATACCTACCTTGCGTTTTTCAACTCCGAGAATGGAGACCTGGTACGGCTTCGGCTGGCAGGTATGGTCGACGGCATGCGGAAGGCCGGAATCAAGATTTCTGAGGATCAGATCGAATGGATAGAAATGGGCGGCGGTGGTTCAGACACCACCCTGGTGGCAAATCGTAAGATGACCGACTGGCTCACCGCGCATCCCGACCTGACCAAGATTGCAGTTGGGACAGTTAACACAGAAACGGGTCAAGGTGTCTTCTCAGCAGTACAGGCGTCGGATCGT
>JABGPX010000683.1 GCA_018644745.1 Spirochaetales bacterium | reverse complement strand
CTCTTTCTGCTTTCAGGAACCGCCATTGCTCTTTGTACAGTCCTGCCAGCAAAGAAAGGATAACCAGGACCAATGATCCCGCCGATATGCCTCCCGAGGTGACCATGCTGCTGACAAGAAACGCCAAAATTATTATGAAAAGCAGTCGAAAACCCACCGGTAAGCGAAGGATGAGCTCGTTTTCGCTTTTCTGCTGCAGAATGAGGGAAAGTTTGAACACAAATGTCCTCCATCTGCCAATTTGATTTATTTTTGTTTGTTTGACAACCGCCAAAGACGTCTGTTATAGTTTTTGACAGCATACTTTTTGAGGAGGTTCGCTTAATGAAGAGAACAATGCTATTCACACTTGCGATTCTTCTGATTATTTCAACCGCGCCGCTATTTGCAGGCCCGGAATCAGAGGAAGTCGTAGAACAGGCTTCTACATCTCAATTTGAAGGAGTTGCAGACGTCGATCATACAACGGGTTGGCAAGCCGGAAAATCCGGCGGACGATTCGTATTTAGTAATTTTGGAAGTGATCCAAAGACCTTCAATTTTTTTACAGCGGGAGAAACATCGAGTACCGATGTAACCGACCGTCTCGTCTCGTCACTTGTGCGGAGGAATCAGTTCACTCTGGAATATGAACCAGATCTGGCCGAAAGCTGGACAGTTTCCGCCGATCAACTCACCATTACGTACAAGCTCAGGAAGGGCCTTAAGTGGTCCGACGGCACGCCGATTACCGCCGGTGACTGGGCATACGCTCGTGAGATCGCTTTTCTCGAAGGTATCGAGGGGAGCAACGCCGATGGTTATTATGTCGGGGACGTACCCGCGGAAGTAATCGCTGTCGATGATATGACAGTGCAGTTTGTATTCCCCGAAATTTATGCCGGAGCCTTCGGTATGGCTGGCGCTCCGGTGCCTACCCATATTTATAAACCGGTAATAGACGCCGGCGGTGTGGAAGCATTTAACGCGTTCCATGGTGTCGACACCGACGTTACCAAGGTGGTAAGTTCCGGACCGTTTGTTGTCAACGAATATATACCAAGCCAGAAAGTAGTTATGGGCAGGAATCCCTATTACTACGAAAAAGATGCAAAAGGCGTTCAACTGCCTTACATTGATGAGTTCATCATTATTTATGTAGAGGACCAGGACACCGAGCTCGAGAAGTTTCTCGCCGGAGAACTCGATATGTTAATCATGAGAGGCGAGGACTACGGCGTTCTAGTAGGTGAAAAAGAAGCGCTTGATATGAGTATTTACAGCGTCGGTCCCTCGACGAGCACCAATTTTCTTACCTTCAACCAGAATCCAATTGAGGGCGAAGATGATACCGGTATCGAGGGTCCCAAGCTGGAATGGCTGTCCACCAAGAAATTCCGCCAGGCTATTACTCATCTCATCGATAAACAGACTATTATAAATAATATCGTGTACGGCTTCGGCTATCCCCAATACTCCTTTGTCCCCCGTTTTTCTCCGTATTACTGGGACGGTATTGATGACTTCGCGCTGAAGTATGATCCGGAAAAAGCGAAACAGCTTCTTGATGAGATCGACTACAAAGACCGTGACGGCGATGGCATACGAGAAGATCCGAAGGGAAACAAGATTTCTCTTATTCTGAATACAAATTCGGGAAACTCCGATCGCGAGGCTATCGGCGAACTCATCGCACAGGAAGCTGCGGCGGTCGGAATTGATATCACCTTTAAACCTGAAGATTTCAACGCCCTGGTAACCAGGCTCGTATCAACCCACGATTGGGATATGATTATCATCGGCCTTACCGGTTCTATCGATCCGGTTAGCGGAACCAACGTTTATCCCTCTCGGGGACAGTACCACATGATCGAACCCCGCCAGGAAAGCCCCCGGCGCGATTGGGAAAAACTGGTCGATGCTGCCTGGGACGAAGCAAACCTGACTCTTGATGATGCCCAGAGAAAGCGCGGATTTGAGAAGGTCCAAAGAGCCTGGTCTGAAGAACTGCCGTGGGCCTATACATATAACGCCGCGATTCTGCATGCGTACAAAAACAAATGGGGCAATCTCTATCCCCAACCATCTGAAGGTTACGACTGGGAAGGTATTCTCCATCGAGTGTATCTGAAATAGTGCTGTAATTTAGATTTCTTAGCCGGACTTCTGCGTTAAGCAGAGGTCCGGTGTTTTTTCGCCCCTGCGGTATCTTCCTTTCAGGTTGTTATTTTATGATAGTATCCAAACGCCTGTCTCTTTGGATGACAGGAATTGCTGATTTACTTCTTATTGTATTTCTCATTGTCTCAGGCAGAGGATGGTTTGGCGCTGTGCTCCTTGTCGAGCTAGTGATGTGGATGGTGAGACTCATATGGATAAGCCCGATCCTGCTTAGATTTATTCTTCGCCGGCTTCTCCACATGATTCCCATAATTCTCTCCACCATTGCTATTGGCTTTCTGCTCATCCAGTTGGCACCTGGTGATATTTTTACCATGATGTCTCTCAACCCTCAAATACGGCCCGAGGAGCTCGAAGCATTTCGTAGAAATTTCGGTCTTAACCAGCCCTGGTATATGCAGTTTTTTCGTTATCTCTGGAATGTGCTGCATGGTGATTTCGGATACAGCCAGAACTTCAAGGCACCCGTTTTTTGGCTGGTAAACGCCCGGACTGTTAACACGCTGATCATTACTATTCCGACAATTATTATAGCCTGGGGGTTCTCTATCCCGGCCGGAATTATCGCGGCCCGCAGCCAGTATAGCTGGAAAGATCAGATAATATCTGTTTTTGCTTTTTTTGGACTTTCCATTCCAAATTTTTTCCTTGCGTTCCTTCTATTATTTGTAATCTCACAAACCGGGAAC
>JABGPX010000950.1 GCA_018644745.1 Spirochaetales bacterium | reverse complement strand
TGTTCCCTGGGAAAGCTGTTGATTCATCAACCGCTCGAGTTTCTTTTCGTCGGCAATTGCCGATGCAACGCTTTTTTTCGATTCGATGAGCTGCTCATTCATGTCCACGATTAGCTGATTGAGCATTTTCTCGGGGTTTTCGGCCTTGCTGATCATATCGTTGAGGTTGGATTTTACTACCCGCCTAAATCTGTCAAAAATACCCATGTGTCAGCTCCTTTTTCCGTCTGTTCGGTATGTAGAAAGTATGGAGTAATGCTGGGCAAGGGCAAGTCCAATCGCATCGAGTGATGCCTGAAACTCCTCTATGTCCATGGTCTCTATTTCCAGCGTGTCGACGAGAATGACCTTTCCCTCTTCGAGAGCATAGGCACCGTGGATAAGATCCGCGGCGTTGAGATTAAGGAGCTGCTCATAGAACTCCTCCTTTTTCTCGTTGGGGACATCCATCACATTTACTCGAATAACCAGCAGGGGTTCAGCGACGAATACCGCAACCTGCTCAAGTCCGCTTTCGTCATCATTAATGATCCAGCTGTTTTCATCGATCTCCTCGAATGAGAGACCAATATTAATCATATAACCTTCGATTTTGGTATTGCTGTTCATGGATCCTCCAAGTACGCAGTTAATACGCTACAGACGCGTTATGTATTGTTAAGGGAAAATAGTATCAGCCGAGAAATACCTGACCTGCCGGATCTATTGCTAGAATGGTTTTGCACTCTGAGCAGCGGAAACGACCGGTTCGAGTTGCTTTGAGCCTCTTGGAGCAGATAGGACATTGGAAAATCTTCGGAAATACATCAGATGCTCCGGACTGCCCCTTCTGATTGAAAAAGTCCACAGCGTCGTTCAGGCTGTCTTTGATGTTGAAAAATTGGGAAAAGCCGAGAAGTTGAAATACTTCATAAACCTTGGGCTGTATTTCAAGAAGAACAAGATCGCCGCCGCGTGGCTTTACAGCTTTAAGGAAGGCAGTAAAAGATCCGATTCCCGTGCTCGATACATAATTGAGACCTGCGCAACTGAAAATAAGCTTAATAAAGCCCGCGTCTATTGCTCTGGTTACCCGCTTCTGAAAGAAGTTGGAGTTGTAAGTGTCAATGTACCCTGTAAGATAAAGAACAAGACAACCTTCAACAGAATCAACTTTCTGAAGTCGTATTTTTAGGCTATCGTCCTTTTCGTCGTCAAATCCAGGTACGATGTCGTTATTTTGCATGTAACCTCTTCGAACAGCTTGCTTAGTCTACCCTTGTCTGCTTCCATCTTATTAGTCAAGTCTTGGTTTGTCAAACAGTTAGGTGTTACTAAAGAGTAAACTTAGCAATCTCCTTGCTGAAATTCAAGTCGTTTTTCTGCACTTCCCAATTCTGCAAGCCTGTCTCTTTTCATGCGGATACCGAGGGTTGACCCCGGCGCGCATCAGTTTTAGTATGCATACATATCGAGGAGAATTTTATGCTTAAAAAGCTCCTATTAGTTTTTTTTCTGAGCATACCTTTTATCATTTTCGGCCAGACATTCGAAGACTTTAATTCCACCGCAGATTTCACTATTACGATGAGCGAACTCCAGCAGATCGCCGCAGGCGGGGATCCAGATGCTCTTCCCGCAAGATTCGTAATTATCGACGGCGCCGTCGAGTCGAGGGTTTTGGTAAACTCAAATACTGCTGAGTATCTCGCCGAACTCGTGCTTGTCGGCGGCGAATGGATAGGGGTTGAAACAGTTGTTCGTTTTCAATCAATCCTCCAGCTTATCGGCCCGGAATTTTCGAAGGCTGTGCCAGCCCGCAGATCCAGAACTCCGAACCCCGCCGAAATAGTGCTGAACTCACGGATTCTTGTGGTGGCCAAGGCGACGGGACTTCGTCAATTAGCAGACGGAACCTATATTCCGGTGCTGAGAGTGTATTCGGTCAGGAAAATATCGTAAACCCGATATCCGATCCCTGGATTTCCTTCCTTCCTGCGAGCAGCATTCCCCGTTCGAGTACATTCCTCAATTCTCTTACATTGCCCGGCCACGGATGTTTCATGAGTTTTTCCAAGGCCGGATTGCTGACCCTTATACCAGATCCATTTAGCAGGCTTACTGCGAGAAGGGGAATGTCTTCCGGCCGGTCTCGAAGAGGTGGAAGAGAAACCTGCAGCGTATTGATGCGGTAGAAGAGATCTTCTCGAAACGATCCATCTATCAGCGCTCCAAGCAGCTTCCTATTGGTGGCCGAAACCAGCCGGGTATCGACGTTTCTCGGCAGAGAGCCGCCCACCCGAGTAATAGAGGAATTTTCGAGGGCTCTGAGAAGCTTGGCCTGGCCTTGTGGAGCTAGTTCGCCAATTTCATCAAGAAACAAGGAGCCGCCGTCCGCGAGTTCAAAACTTCCGGGCCTGGATACCGCGTCGGTAAAAGCGCCGCGTTCGGAGCCGAATACCTCCGTTTCAAAGAGAGTAGAAGGAATTGCCGCGCAGTTCTTTGCAATAAACGGACCTTCACACCTCTTAGACAAGCGATGTACGATACGAGCGGCGAGTTCCTTTCCCGTTCCGCTTTCGCCGGTAATAAACACCGGCAAATCTGACGCGGAATACATCCAGAGCTGTCGTTTTACATCGAGCATTGCCGGGCTCTCTCCAACAAGATCAGTAAATGCAGGATGTTCAGAGAAGGTCTCTATCCTGGCTGGTTTTTCTGCCACGTGGTTTTTCATTGAGCAGGTGAGATCGTCGAGGATGTATGGTTTTACCATGTAATCGACTGCACCGTGACTAATTGTTTCGACTACATGATTGATACAGGAAATTTTCGAAAGAATAATTACGGGAGGAGGTATTGGCAGGCACATCAGG
>JABGPX010000948.1 GCA_018644745.1 Spirochaetales bacterium | reverse complement strand
TTACAGAGACACAAATTAAACTGTCAGCTTATTTAGAGGGCTGCAAAATTAGGGGCAAAGCGATCGAATGTTGCCCGATGACCTCTATCGCACCATTCTCAAGATACGTTAGACTACCCAACATTGACACTCCTATCCTCTTTAGCTATAGTCACAAAAACTATACATTACAAATTCCGCTTGGAGGGAATAAATGAAATTAGCTATCAATGGTTTTGGAAGAATAGGGAGAAGCGTTTTTAAGGCCGCTATGGCCAATCCAAACATCGAAGTCGTAGCGGTTAACGATATTACCGACGCAAAAACTCTCGCACATCTGCTTAAGTATGATTCCAATTATGGTGTATATGATAAGAGCGTTGAGCTGTCAGATGACGGTTTTATTGTCGGCGGAAAGAGCATCAAGGTGCTCGCAGTGCGTAATCCCAAAGAGCTACCATGGAAAGAAATGGGTGTCGACGTGGCAATTGAATCAACAGGTATTTTCCGATCCGCTACCGGCGACCGCGGAGGGTACAAGGATCATATCGAGGCGGGCGCGAAAAAGGTTATCCTTACTGTTCCTGCGAAGGACGAAGTAGATAATACTATCGTTCTTGGTGTTAACGATGAAATGCTAAAAAGCTCGGATCTTGCCGTTTCCAATGCATCCTGCACAACCAACTGTCTCGGGCCGATCTCCAAAGTACTCAGCGATAGTTTTGGTATCGTCGAGGGACTCATGACAACGGTTCATTCCTATACATCCGATCAGAACCTTCAGGATGCACCCCATTCTGATCTCCGAAGATCTAGAGCTGCCGCGGTTTCGATTATTCCGACAACCACAGGCGCCGCGAAGGCCATTGGGCTTGTTATTCCCGCGTTAAAAGGAAAAATGGATGGAATGGCGATGCGAGTCCCCACACCAACCGGTTCGATTGTCGATCTTGTTGTTCGTCTCGAAAAAGAAACATCTGTAGAAGAAGTAAATGCTGCGATGAAAACCGCTGCCGAAGGCCCCATGAAAGGCATTCTTCAGTACACCGAAGATCCTATTGTATCTAATGACGTAATCGGCAATACCCATTCATCAATTTTTGATGCTCTTAGCACGATGAAAATCGGCAACGGTCTGTTCAAGATCCTTTCCTGGTACGATAACGAATGGGGTTACTCCAACCGAGTTGTAGACCTGGCTCTAAAACTCGTCTAAGAGGAAACAAAATGCCGGTTAATACAGTTAAAGATCTCGATCTCAAAGGGAAAAAGATACTCGTCCGCGTTGATTTCAATGTTCCATTGAAAAACGGCGAAATCACCGATGATACCAGAATTCGCGCCGCCCTTCCCACTATTCGGTATATTCTTGAACAGGACGGCGCTCTCATTCTCATGAGTCACCTTGGGCGACCTAAAGGCGAAAGGAAACCAGAACTGAGTCTGTCTCCTGTTGCCAAGCGGCTGGCGGAATTGCTTTCTAAAGAGGTAACCATGGCCGACGATTGTGTCGGCGCCGACGTGGAAAAACAAGCGGCAAATCTCGAAGCCGGGGAAATACTCCTTTTAGAAAACCTGCGTTACTACTCAGAAGAAGAAAAAAATGATCCGGAATTTGCCAAAAAACTTGGGCGCCTTGGGGACATATATGTAAATGATGCTTTTGGAGCAGCACACCGTGCTCATGCTTCCACCGAGGGAGTGGCGTCATTTTTGCCGGCGGCAGCTGGATTTCTCATGGAAAAGGAAGTAAATTTTCTTTCCGGAGTAGTTGGGAATCCTGAGAAGCCTTTCGTAGCAATAATAGGCGGAGCCAAGGTATCATCCAAAATAGGGGTTCTTGACTCTCTGCTGCCGAAGTGCAGCACCCTCATTATCGGCGGCGGAATGGCATATACTTTTCTAAAGGTACAGGGAAAGAGCATCGGTAAATCACTCGTGGAAGAAGAGTATCTGGATACAGCGGCAAATCTGCTTTCTGAAGCAGAGAAGCACGGTGTTGAGATCATACTTCCTGTCGATCATGTTGTTGCGGTTGAGTTCAGCGAAAACGCTGCGCCTGAATATGTTGATGATGCAAATGTTCCCGACGGCAGGGTCGCTCTGGATATCGGGCCCAAAACTCTGGCGTTACTTGGACATAGAATAGCCGGGGCAAAATCGCTTGTGTGGAACGGGCCTATGGGAGTATTCGAGTTCGAAGCTTTCGCCAAAGGCACACTTGAAGTGGCCAATATGGTCGCCGGGTGCGCAGGAACGACGGTTGTCGGCGGTGGAGACAGCGTGGCGGCGGTAAATAAATTCGGTCTGGCGGAAAAGATAGATCATGTATCAACCGGCGGCGGTGCTTCGCTTGAGTTTCTCGAAGGAAAAACTCTTCCGGGAATCGCGGTAATAGAGAGGAAGGAATAGTGAGACAGAAATATATTGCGGGCAATTGGAAAATGCATAAAACTATTCAAGAAGCGCGGGATCTATCATCCGCGTTGGCCGTCGAATTGAAGGATTCCAGCCATAAAATCATGGTTGCTCCTCCATTTACCGCGCTTTCCGCAGTTGCCGATTCTCTCGCAAACAGCGATATTATCGTCGCGGCTCAAAATATGTCAAATGTAGAAACCGGAGCGCACACTGGTGAGGTTTCTGTTTTAATGCTTAAAGATTTGGGAGTTACCTCGGTAATTCTGGGCCATTCTGAGCGTAGAAATGTTTACGGGGAAAGCGAAGAGCTTATCAACGAAAAAGTAAAACTTGCGCTATCACACGGTCTTGAAGTTGTACTGTGTGTGGGAGAAAAAATTGAAGAACGAGATGCCGGCCAGGCGGAAGCCGTTGTAAAACGTCAGCTCAATAGCGGTCTTTCCGGCATGTCAGAACAA